>JAHCMJ010000001.1 GCA_019192485.1 Cyclobacteriaceae bacterium HetDA_MAG_MS6
GTCACCCGCCTTGAAGTAAACGCCTTCTCTCAACTTGAACCCTAAGTCCAAAACCCTGCCCTGTACCTCCGCATGGATATTGGTCTCATTTTTCGCAATTACTCTACCACTAATTGGCAGAGCCACCTTCCTGTCAATTCCCTTCACTTTCAGAAGGTCAAGGTTTTCCTTTTTCAAAGTGAATGTTCCGGTTGTGGCTGCTGACTGCTCAGTAGGCTTCGAAGCCTCCTCTTCAGCGGTGGTTTCGTTGCCACTAGGTTTGAACTGATATGATATCAAACCCATACTAACTACAATTCCCAAGACAATGAGAATGACGGACCTGGTCCTTTTACTTTTTGCTTTCATGTATTTTCAATTTTGCTAATGACTATTAGTCATTTTTAGTGTATAAGAATAATTTGATTGATTTTGATGCTCATGTAATTGATTTATTGATTTGTAAATAGTGAGTCTTTGCACTTTCCCGATCAGGAACACATCCTCCACTTTCTCAAAACTACCTAGCATGGTAGTGGAGAAAAGCTTGCTGTAAAATGCTTCACTAAGGAGTAAATCGGTTTGATAATGATGGCATGAATCTAAAATTCGAGAGGTTGTATTCAGTACATCACCATGAAAAGCCGTGTGAATGATGCGTTGTCCTAGCTCCGACTGCGTAACGGACCCACCGTGTATCGCACCCTTAAATGTTGGCACTAGTCCGTAAGCAGCTAGAAAATGGGCCTTTTTCTCAACTACCAACTCTTTGAATAACTCAAATACTTTTAATGCATTAGAGCAAGCACTGCGGTCATTAAAATCCCAGTGCAATACTGCTTCATCACCAACATATTGATAGACTTCTATATTTTTCGCCCCTATCAAAACTTTGTCCAGCAATCCAAAGCAATCCCTCAATAAGCTGCTGTACGTTTTGCTATCTAGACGTTCGGCGATCGTTGTAGAATCGTTAAGATCTAAAAACATAAAACCTCTATCGACGGTCTGCGGGTAATAAATGATTTTAAATAAGTAGGTGAAAGTCTTTCTCAGGCTTCCAAACCTTTGTCTCAGATTGAGTGTCGCAAGAATAAAGGAGGCCAAAACGAAATGATACATGGATAAAGACAAGAAGGTGGTACTGGAAAAATAAGTCAGTGAATTCCATTTTGATGATCCGGGATAGAACACGTGGATCATTAGCAAAATACCTGTGAAAAATGCCGCGATCGAGAAGCATTGTACCAAGAATTCAATCTTGATAACTCCGGTATTGAGCACTGTCGACGATCTTGTTAGTTTTCTTATCCACAGTGTAGCATACATCGTGAAGAAGACTGCGATATTAGAACTAGTTAAAATTTGGAAGAAAGTCATGTCTCCATGCGCCCAATTGATAGCGTCCCCCTCACTCCCCAGATACCACAAGCAGAAATACAAGTCAATACCGACGAGATAGATGAGAAGGACTGGGATATATGGAGTGATTTTAATCATTATTGACTAATAGTCATTTATTGGATAAATTTTTTTAGAGACTTATTCCTTTCGTGATCATTTCTGAAAAACCTTTTATCATTTGCTGTGTACTGATCTCATGATGGTTTTTTAATAACTTCTCTTTGCTTTCTACAAACTGAACAACTCCCACAGAGCACGCCCATATGATGTAAGTAATCATGTCAGATGAGAGGTCTTTTTTAATTTCTCCCTTTTCTTGGCCTTCTGCAACGACATGGTTTACCATGTTCGTTATCTCCTGGCTTAGTTTCAGGTAATTTGACATATTGATTTCGAAATCAGGACGCTCCATATAAGAGATCAACTCGAAGTATTGAGGGTAAACCCGATAATAATCATATGAACTTTTGCAAATAGCCTTCACCTTTTCCACGCTACTCTTTTGCCCGCCGACAGCGGTGTGAAAGTGGCTCAGCAGCATAGAAAGCGCTTTGTAACCCAGATCGGCCAGCATTTCATCTTTGTTCTTGTAATAGTTGTACACAGTGCCTTTTGCAATCTTTGCCCGATCAATGACTCGATCTATCGTAAAATGCTCAATCCCCATTTCTAGCAAGACCAAATCCGCAGCTGCGATGATCTGACTTTTCCTAAATTCCGGTGTAGCTCTTTTTCTTACCATTTACGATTTAATGACTATCGGTCATTAATGACATAGACCAAACTGCCCTATGCCAGGAATTGTTTGGTACATCTGAAAAAAACTAAAAACTTTTTGCTCAAACAGCAGGTAAATCATGCTCAACATCTTATGTACTACTGATTGCAAGCTATCAATATTGTATGGTTCAAGAGAGACCTTAGGTCAAAAGATCATGAACCTTTGGTCAGGGCGATTGACTCATCTCTCCCCACCTTGCTCATTGCCTTCCTTGAGCCTAGTCTTATGAGGGCCCCTCAAAGTGATGAGAGGCACTGGAGATTTTTTTATGAATCTGTGGTAGACTTGAATAAAACACTTAAAAAACATGATCTCCAAGTATTGCTGGTTACGGCTGAGGTGTTGCCCACTTTTCGGACTCTTTTATCTTATCATCATATCGAAAACATCTTTAGTCATCAGGAAACGGGAATTCGACTGACCTATGAACGAGACAAAGCGGTCAAAAAGTTTTGTCAAGAAAATGGCATTAACTGGCTAGAAACGCCCTATGCCGGAGTGGTTAGGGGTATAAAAAAAAGAAACAACTGGCCCAAACACTGGTACGCCTCTATGAGCTCCGCTATTATTGATCCGTCTTTGGAGAAGCTCAAGCCACTGGAGCTAAGTCCTGAACTTGCTGAGGCTTTGGATCAAAATCCAATACCTCAAGAAATCTCAACCAAGTACGAGGCATTTCAACCAGGAGGTGAATCTAAAGCTCTGGTTTACTTAGAATCGTTTTTGACCGAACGTGTCAATAACTATAACAAACACATCTCCAAACCTGATCTCAGCCGCCGAAGCTGCAGTAGACTTTCGCCGTACCTCGCCTGGGGCAACTTGTCTATGAGGCAGGTTTATCAAGCTTCATTGGAAGCTAAATCAAAGTTGCAGGACAAAAGAAATATTAACGCGTTCATGTCTCGGCTTCGGTGGCACTGTCATTTCATCCAGAAATTTGAGATGATGGATCGATACGAAACAGAAAACATCAACCCGGGATACAACGACATCCGACAGGATTGGGATGATGAACTTTACTTGAAATGGGAAAAAGGACTTACCGGTTACCCATTGATTGACGCTTGTATAAGATGTGTCCGAGCAACAGGGTACTTAAACTTTAGGATGAGGTCCATGCTTGTTTCGTTTCTGACGCATCACCTATGGCTCCATTGGAAAAGGGGAGCGGATTTTCTGGCAAGCCAGTTCCTGGATTTCGAGCCGGGTATACACTATGCTCAGTTTCAGATGCAGGCGGGAACTACAGGATACAATACCGTCAGAATATACAACCCCGTGAAGCAATCAATCGAGCACGACCCGGAAGGCCATTTTATTCGAAAATGGCTACCCCGGCTAAAGGAAGTGCCTACTCCGATGATCCATGAGCCGTGGAAAATGACTGCTTTCGACCAGGATCTCTACCAGGTTAGGATCGGTCAAGACTATCCGGCACCCGCCGTGAACATCACGGAGACCTACAAAGCCGCCTCCAGAGCTCTTTGGAGTAAGAAAAAGCAAAAGGAAGTAAAAACCCATGCGAGAAAAATATTAGCGAAGCAAGATGAAGCAGATCGACCAATTGACTGAATCGGTAAAAGACAGGATCATCGAGATGGCTTGGGAAGACCGAACTCCCTTCGATGTTATTTACAAGCAATTTGATTTGAGTGAATCAGAGGTCATTAAGCTGATGAGGAGGGAAATGAAACCTTCGAGTTTTAAGATGTGGCGGAAGCGTGTGCAAGGCAGAAAAACAAAACATGGTGCTAAATCAGTTTCACCACATCGTTTTAAATCCAGCAGACAAAGAATCATCTCCGGCAACAAAGTCAGCAAAAGATGAAGAAACCACACTTACCTCAGAAGGAATGTCCGGTATGCGGGAGATCATTTGCATGGAGGAAAAAATGGAAGAACGTCTGGGCAGATGTCAAGTATTGTAGTGAAAGGTGTAGAAGAAGGCGAAAATGATAGTAGATCATCGACCTCCTAACCATTGACTTCTGTAGGCACCGTCCGCATCATATCTTTCAGCTTGGTTTGGCACGTTAAAATGCCTGTTTTCCCGAGGATCATTACCCACACCTGCTACATAGGCCCAGTTACCCCAATTGCTGCAAGGATCGTAGTCCAGCAACAACGACTCAAAATAGCTTGCACCCAATGTCCAGTCTACTTTCAGGTCTTTCACCAAATAGCTAGCAACATTCTGACGGCCACGGTTAGACATAAATCCAGTAGCATTCAGCTCTTTCATATTGGCATCGACAAAAGGTTCGCCTGTCTCTCCCTTGGTCCATTTATGAAAATCTTCAACAGAACCCGGATAATCACCGGTAACACGCTTGATACCTGATCGCCGAAAAAGGGCTGCTCCATATTTACAGCCAACAAATCGAAAATAGTCTCTCCAAATCAACTCAAAAACTAGCCAGTAAGTAGATGAATTTTTAATTATTTCTCTCTCGTATTTTTTTACTTCAAAATATACAGACCTTGGTGAAATACATCCCAAAGCCAACCAAGGGGACAGTTTAGATGAGTAATCGGCTCCCAACAGCCCATTTCGGGTTTCTTTATATTCACTCAGCGATCGGGTTTTGAAAAAATAATGATTGACTCTATCCCAGACAGCTTGTTCTCCTCCCGTAAATGTGAGTACCGCTTTCGGATGATACGAGGGTTCGGATAATCCCAAAGATTGCCAAGATGGTAGGTCTCCGGGGTCCACAGAAGTGGTTGCTTTCAAGCTAATATTCATATCTACGGTTGCCCGGACCTGCGACTCCTTCTCGACCCGTTTACGAAATTGGGTAAAGACGTCGGGTAGTCTCTGGATGGGAAAAGGCAGATCATCGATATGATACAACGTATGTTGCCAAATGGTTTGTAACTCTATACCCGTCCTCCAAAGTGCACGCTCTACCATTTTTTCTTGATGAACCTCCTCAGGTGCTGCTTCTTTACTCACTAGCACCTTCTGCACCTGAAGCAGTTCTGCTAACCAAGGTATGATCTCTTCAGGTTTGCCTAATCGAATGATAAGTTGGCCACCTATCCTTTTTATCTGCGACCTTAGGTCTTTGACCGATTCTAGCAAAAATTTTGCTTTGAATGAACCAGTCTTAGGATGACCTAAAACAGTTTGTCTGAAGGCAGCTTCATCAAAACAAAAAATCGTGAGTACCTCATCGAAGTTTTCCGTAGCATGTCTCAGGACAGCATTGTCCTTTACCCGAAGATCATTCCTAAACCATACCAGCGCTCTACTCATATTTCAGATCCTTTGGGAGTATAAAAGAATGCTGATCTGAAATGTTTTACCGATGTTGGGCTTCTAAAAAGCCTCTTTATTGGTAGGTCACTTTCTCAATAAAGGTCTCTGCCAAATCAAAAATGCGTGATCGCTTATCATCAGACATCCTGTCGAGGGTAGAGGTCATCATGGACATGCGAGGATTGGACTCAAACATGGATCGGTTATTGGCTATAAATCTCCAATACAAACCATTCAGAATTTCCGACCAATCCCCCTTTTTCCGGTAGTTACTCATTTTCAATATATAATTCGAACCACCGATGTAAGGTTTTGTGGCGAAGATACCGCCATCGGCATATTGACTCATTCCATAAACATTTGGCACCATCACCCAGTCTGCGGAATCCACATACATCTCCATAAACCACTGGTAGACAACATCCGGATGTATCTCACACAGCAGCATGATGTTGCCGAGAATCATGAGACGTTCAATATGGTGCGTATAACCATGATCAATAGCTTTTTTGATACTATCATCCAGCGGCGGTATGCCTGTCCCGCCTGTATACCAGCAAGATTTCATTTTACGGGTATGGTCAAAAAAATTTCCTCTGAGTGCTTCTTCGTGGTTACGATAAACACCACGGACAAACTCCCTCCAACCTACCACCTGACGGATAAAGCCCTCCACACTTGGAAAATGGATGTCTTGCTCTTCAGCGTACGCCAATACATCATCTACAATTTCTTCTGGAGTGATAAGCCCCATATTGAGGTAAGGAGAAAGTACTGAATGAAACAAAAATGCTTTCTCATCATGTATCGCATCCTCATATGGACCAAACTGCTGAAACCTTGATTTGAGGAAGCCTTTCACCAACTCCAGGACCTGTTCACGTGTAGTAGCCCACTGAAAATTTTCAGTTTTGCCCGGATGATCGGGAAAGAGCTGATCAACTAGCTCCTTCACGTCCTTAGTATGGACGGTGGTATCGAATGATGGTATTTTAGGGATTTCCACCCCTTTTGGCAGCTTCTTTCTATTCTCTTCGTCAAAAGACCACTTACCCCCTATTGGCCCATCTTCCTCATCTATCAAAATATCCAGTCGACGTCGTTGCCACTGATAAAAGGTATGCATAAAAGGCTTTTTTACATGTCTTTCATACACTTTATACTCCGCCTGTGTAGTCATGAAAGCCGGTGACTCGACGACTTCCAGTGTGATTTGATGCGCCTGGCAAAAATTCTTGATTCGCTCATTGAAAAAATGATCTTCTATCACATAAGTCACTATTTCCGTAATTTCATAGTGCTTAAGTGTGGCCAATAGTTTGTCTTCATAGGACTCTTGCTTCTTCTTGTAGTCAAGATATTTGTATACCACTTCCCAATCTTTACGGAGTTGGTCCGCATGGGATCGCATGGCAGATAAAAACAAAACCAGCTTGTGTTTATGATACTTGAAATGCGTGCATAAGGACTTGTCCTCCGCTATAAAAAACAAAGTTTCCTGATCAGGTTTGAGCCGATGATGATTGGGAAACAAACAATTACCTAAAATAAGAGCAAGTCTTTTGAACGGCATTCCTATCAAATTTCAAAGGAAACCGCACACACTCAGCTTATGTTTTGAAGTCTAAAGTGTTTTGACTTTTTGTATTCATGAGAAAAAACTTCTTCCAATTTTTCCTTCAACATGAAGAAGAATCCATAAAAACAGTCTGATAAAAACTTTTCTTTAGATATTTGCCACTCGTGCGACCTCTTCAAAATATCTTCATCATTGTCCTGGCGCTAAGCACCATAGCCAATACGCTAATGGTTCCCTTAATTTACCTGGACTTCAATATGAGGAAAGACTACATATCAGAGGTATTGTGTATCAATCGTGACAATCCAATTACTGTTTGTGGTGGTAAGTGCTACCTGAATATACAATTGGAAAAGGCTAACCGATCGAGCGAAAAACAAGAGTCCAAGTCTATCGAACGACAATTAGAAATTTCATTCTTTAGTCAGGAGTTGCAAACAGTCAGTTTTTCGCAAATAGCTGGGCCTTTAGATCAAAGCTATTTATTCGCCTTTGATAGCGGAGGGTCCAGATCTTTTTACGGCGAAATATTCAGACCTCCACAGTTCATATAGCCCACTTACTTAGCTCAGCATCTGAGCTCATCTATTCCTAATTTTTTTAATGTAATCTCCCGTGTCTTACCTCATGGGATAGAGATGCCAATTTGGTCAGTTAACGTCCATTTTCTGTTTAACTACCTGATGGTTATCTCACTTATGAACTATTCAAAATGAGATCTATCAAACAATATATATTTATTCTCTGCATATGCCTCGTCTCAGGAAAAGCATTTGCGCAACTTGTCATCAATGGAACTATCTCCGATCGCCAAACAGGCGAACCGCTGGTAGGGGCCGAAGTGGTTGTATCCAACACGACGATAGGAACAATCACCAACTCTCTTGGGGAGTTTGTGCTGGAAGTGCCTAACACGATCGAAACACTGGAAATACGATTTGTTGGTTATGAAACCGTAAATGTGGAAAACCTACAATCTCCCCTTCAGATCAGCATGGAAGAATCTGTGAATGCGTTGAATCAGGTAGTCGTATCTGCTAACCGTGAAAAGGAATTGAGATCGGAGGTTCCTGCGGCCATTTCTACCCTCTCACCAAGGGTTATTGAGGAAACAGCACCCAATACGCTTGATCAAGTTCTCAACAAGATCCCTGGTGTTTTTGTAGCTGACCTTGCCAATGAGCAGCATATGACCAGTATTCGACAACCTATCTCTACCAAAGGGCTTTTCCTTTTCTTGGAAGATGGCTTGCCCACCAGACCAACTGGAGTGTTCAACCACAATGCTATGAACGAACTCAATCAAGGCGCTATCAGGAGTATTGAAGTCATTCGCGGCCCGGCATCATCTACGTATGGTGCAGAAGCCATTGGCGGAGTGATCAACGTCATTACCCAAACTCCCTCACTGCAGCCTTCTGGGAGGTTGGCTTTGCGTTCCAATAGCAATGGTCTCCAAAGGAGTGACTTCAGGGCTAGTAATACATTTGGTAAAACGGGGGTGTTTTTAGGTGGTTATTACTCGCGTAGAAGGGATGGCTTTTTCGAACATAGCGACATGGACAAGTACGCCTTGTCTCTGAAAGTCACTCAGGCCGTCTCTGCAAAAACCGATCTCAATTTTTCAGTTACCTACGCAGACCTTGATACTGATATGACAGGTAGTCTGGACAGCGCTGCGTTTTTTGGAGATGACCCCACGAGTCCTCAGACTTTTACCGAACGGACAGTCAGTGCTCTTCGGGTCCAATCCACCCTTAACCACGACTGGAATGCAATTTCCAGCACTACTACCCGAATCTTCTTCAGAGATAATTCAATTGGACAAATCCCCTCCTATCGCATTAGAACGGATCGGACGACAGGCATTGTTTCTGGTACCATCAATGAGCGTACATTTAAGAGTGTGGGTGGAATCATTCAACACTCGCAGGAATTGCCGGGTATTAACGCTAAGCTAATTGGCGGGTTATCGATAGATTACAGTCCCACGGACTTTTTTGAAGACTACATACTCGTAGATCAAAATGATCAAGGAATCAATATTGGTTATACCGACCTCGACTCTGCCTTGACCAAAAACGAGATAGATCTCACTAACCTGGGCACTTATGCGACATTCCAGATATCCCCAATTGATCGTCTAAAGTTTTCAGCATCCATTCGCTACGATCGCTTCAACTATGAGCATCGCAATTTCTTGACTCCCTCTTCTTTCTCAGGCTCACCGGATGCGACAAGTACTTTTGAAGCGGTGACACCTAAAATCGGCATCACATATGACCTGAATAGGAATAGGGGTATCTACGCCAATTTTGCACAAGGGTTTGTGCCTCCACAGGTAAGCGAATTATATAGAGGAGTGCAGGTACCCACATTAGATCCATCTGTCTATAATAATTACGAGCTTGGTGGCTGGTACGCATTTCAGATCGGCCCTAAATTTCAGGCATATGCTAATCTAGCCTTGTACCATGTCAACGCCACCAATCAAATTATCTCAGTGCAGTTAGATGATGGTACTCGAGAAAATCAAAATGCTGGGGAGACACAATCTCAGGGAGTAGAGTACATGCTCAGCATCAATTATACTAAGCAGTGGCAGTTTCGATGGAGTGGTTCTTTTGCGCGCCATGAGTTCGTAGAATTCATTGAAAATGGGAATGAGTACAACGGCAATGAAATGGCACAAGGCGCAAACGTTCAATATAACTGGGAAATTACCTATCGACCTCAGTTTGTAAAAGGTCTGCGTTTGACATTAGAAAACCAGTATTTGGGTCCGTACTGGATGAATAATGACAACACCAAGGAGTACGAAGGGTTTAGCCTTTTTCATGTGCGTACAGGCTATCGATTCAAAGGGTTTGATCTTTCCGCTTCCATACTGAATATATCTGATAAACTATGGTCGCCACGTGCAAATGCATCACGCTTTGGCACGACTTATACCCCTGGTATTCCCAGAACTTATCAGCTGGGATTAGCTTATCATTTTGGAAGTAAGTGAGATGAGTAAAAGTTCATATAAATGGATATGGAAATGGCACTTTATCGGAGGTTTAGTGTCATTTCCTGTGGTTTTGATCCTGGCGTTAACGGGTATTATCTATCTCTTCAAGGACCAATATGAGCAACCAAGGTACTCCCACATCAAGACGGTAGCAGTAGGAACCGAACGTCTCAGCTACCAAAAGCAATGGCAAATTGCTCAAGAGCAATGGGCAAAACAAGTAAAAGCGATGGTCTTGCCTGATGAGGCTAATGAGGCGACAGAGTTTGTGTCTGGTCGATTTTCACGTAAGTCTAGCTTGTTTGTCAATCCGTATAGCGGAAAAGTGACAGGTCAATTAGCTGTAAAAGATAGTGACATGTTCAAGGTACGTAAACTTCATGGCGAACTATTGACCGGCAGTGCAGGAACTAAAATTGTGGAGTTGGTAGGCAGTTGGTTGATTGTATTGATTCTTTCAGGCTTAGTGTTGTTTTTCCCACGCAAATCCAATGACTGGATCAAACTTTTTAGAATTAGGTTTAGAAGTTCGAGACAAGTCCTCTACCGAGACCTACATATGGTAGGAGGCTTTTGGTTCTCAATCGTCTTGTTATTGATCCTGGCAGGTGGGATGCCTTGGACAGATGTTTGGGGAGCTGGTTTCAAATGGGTTCAAAAACAAACTGGAACGGGTCATCCGCCAAGCTGGCAGGGACAAGAGCTCAGTTCGAAGATAGATGGTGATGCTGTTACACTAGATGAGGTGGCAGCATACATCAAATCAAAACATCTTCCAGGCGAAGTGACCATTACCCTACCTCAATCTCCCGATGGTATTTTCAGTGTTCACAACATTTACCACCAGGACCAATCCCAGCAGATTGCCATCCATATCGACCAGTATTCTGGGCAAGAAATTGCCTCCTTGCAGTGGAGTGATGTAGGGCTACTCATGAGAGGCAGGATGTGGGCCATGGCTTTTCACCAAGGACAGTTCGGGATGTGGAATTGGATATTGGTCTTAGTAACTGCCGCAGGCTTGTTAGCATTAAGTTCGGCTGCTGTAGCATCATTCTTTTTAAGAAAGCGACCTAATTCATGGATGGTGCCTCGAAAGGATTCTTATCATGTTGGACTTGGGTTCTATTTGCTAATCTTGGGTATGGGTATTTTCCTACCCCTCTTCGGTTTGAGCGTGATTGCCATCTTGATGGTGGAGTTGATAAATCGATTAGCAAGAGGCTTGCGAAAGGCAGCTCTAACTCCCAACTAAGATGACAATGAGACCAACTTTTATAATTATCCTAATTCTGTTCGGGGTGAGCATCAACACATGCCTTTTAGCTCAAGAAACCATACAAGGTAAGGTGCAGCAAGAAAACGGAATGGGTGTAGCGTATGCTACTGTGGCAATTTTGAATACCAATAGAGGTGCCGTCACCGATGAGGATGGTAACTTCTCGCTGAATCTATCTCCCGGCATACACCAGCTCTCGGTTCGGGCTATTGGGTTTGCTACGGTAGTTCGATCTATTGATAGTGATGAGATTGATCTCGTGGAAATTGTATTAGAGCCCAAGTCCCAACGACTAGGTCAAGTAATTGTGACAGCTCAAAAAACTGAGCAAGATATAATGGAAGTACCTGCTGCTGTTACTTCCATATCTGAAACCAAAATCAAAAATGCACAAATATGGTCGTTGGAAAATCTGAATTCGCTTATCCCAAACTATTACTCCTCGGAATCAAGAGTTGCTTTTCAACAGGTTCAAGGGATCAGGGGCATTCAGGTTTTTAGTGAAAATCCAGCTATAGCAACCTATATAGACGGTGTCAACAATCTGGATATCATAGCCAATGGATTCCTACTGAGTGATATTGACCGAATAGAAGTATTGAGGGGGCCTCAAGGCACGCTTTTTGGTAGAAATGCTATGGGAGGTGTTATTAATATCATCACAAAAAAGCCCACAAACAAGCAAGCTTATTCCCTGGAAACATCAATCGGCAATTTAGGTTTACAACGACACGGATTCAGTGCTAAACTGCCAATTTTACCCAACAAACTCTTTTTTGGCCTGAGTGGACAATATCAGTATCGAGACGGTTTTATAAAAGCTGACACGACTTCTACGCCAAATCCTGAAGCTAATATCCAAAACACCCGTATTGGTGATGACAAGTCTTGGTACACCAATATGTACCTGAGATGGCTAGTAAATAATCAGTGGGATATCACGCTGAATGCCAAAGGTCAGATAGATCACTCGAATGCAAGCGACATGTATGTCACTCAACAACTAAGTGAAGCTATAGAAGACCCTGATCGTGTAAGGATTGGTTATGTAGGCCATCACAAAAGAGACGTTTTGAACACCGCATTAAGCATTGACTATTCCACTCCCAACTTCAGAATCAGTTCTGTCAGCACCTATCAGCAAATTGGTCTTTCCTTTGAGGACATTAGCTGGCCCTATTTCTTAGCCGGAGCTGGGAGTCTCTATTCATCGTACAAAAATGGAGCTTTTGGCGTCCGAGGAGAACCTCAGCAAGTATTTACACAAGAATTTAAGATAAATTCAACTCAAGAACAATCGAGGTTAGACTACACGGCCGGTGTGTTTGGATTTGCACAGGATGCATTCGAACCCACAACAAACCTTGCTTCAAAGATACTCTCTGGACCTTTCGCTGGACCTATCTTCGTGAGTTTAAACGAGGGTGTTAACAAAGGTGTTGCAGTCTTTGGACAGCTTAGCTATAAGATAAGTAAGCAACTGAGTACTACCGTGGGACTCAGATATGATTACGAGGATCGACGAAACAAATTCAATGATGGTGGCTTAACGTATATAGACGGTGAGCAGATTGCATCTGGGACAGACACATTAGTGATGGTTGACTACAGTGCACTATCGCCCAAATTGTCGCTAGCATACAAACTCAACAAGCAGACTAATTTCTACGTGAGCTATACCAGAGGTTTTCGAGCTGGTGGTATCAACACACAGTTGATTCAAGGTTTTGATCTTACGTTTGATCCAGAATTCTCTGATAACTTTGAATTGGGATTTAAGGGTCTCACGTGGGATCAAAAAATCCAATTGAGCCTTTCGGCATATCATATCAGATGGTCTGATATTCAGTTTTTCTCACAAGTTGACGGGGGAATCTATATCAGGAGTAACTTAGGCGATGCCCGTACCTCAGGAGTAGAGTTAGAGTTGACAGCTATCCCCACCAAGTACCTCAACCTCGACGTGTCTTACAGCGCTAATTTCAGTTCCGAATACAAAGATTTCCAATTGCAGGGCAGGTTAGCCACTGAGCCCCTAGAAATAAATGGAAATACGCTTGCAAACACACCGAGATACACACTTTTCATTGCCCCGCAATACACGTTACCACTCAACGAGAAAACAAGCCTTGTTGGAAGAGCAGAACTTCGCGGTGTTGGACAACACTTTACTGATGTCGAAAACAATATCCAGGTACAAGGCTATCAAACCTTCAACGGAAGAGTCGGCATTGTCTATGGATCATATGACCTCTTTTTCTGGTCCAATAACATCAGCAATGAGCGAGTGATATCTTATGGTTCTCCAAGCACAATTGACGCGCTTGGACCGGAAGATTTCAGAGTACTAATGTCTCCGCCACGGACTTATGGAATTACATTCACAGCAAAATTTTAAGATGAAAGTTACCGTTCAAATATTCCTGATTTTTAACTGGCTTTTCAGTCTTATCGGCTGCAAACCTACCCCTTCGGAAGTCAATCGTTCTCAAGATTCTGGAAACGAATCAATAGAAATCACAAAGGAGAATCATGATCAAATCATGGATAGCTGGGTAGGTGAATCCAAGTATAATGTCAACACACTCGGTATCCTAGTTTATGATGGTGTAAATGATTTGGATTTCATGGGGCCCAGATACATCCTGGGTCAGTTGTGGGGTGTGAAAGCTCAACTAATAGCAATCAAACCAGGTAATATCAAAACGGTAATGGGTGTCGAGGTGGTGCCAAACACAGTTATCGATTCTGTGGGTCAAGTAGATATTCTTGTCATTCCCGGGGGATTCAAGGGGACTGTAGAGGGCGCTTATGATCACAAACTCTTGACCTGGATTAAAAAAATTGATGAAAAGAGCATTTTCACAACCAGTGTATGCACAGGCAGCTGGATATTGGGAGCTACTGGACTATTAGAAGGAAAAGATGCAACTACTAATTGGTACCGTGCAGAGGAAATGATGGAGAAATATGGTGCTAAATTCCAGCGCGAACGCTACGTGCGTGACGGAAAGTACTGGACCTCGGCTGGAGTAACTGCCGGACTCGACATGTCCCTGGCTATCATGAATGAAATTCGTGGAGAAGATTATACACAGGCCATTATGTTGGATATGGAGTATGATCCTGCCCCACCAATCATCGGAGGCAGGCCGGACAATACCAACATGAATGTGTATAACATGATGCTTGCTATGTACGACATGGGTTTCCAACCGTTGATTGATAGTTTGGAATTGAGCGAGTAGTTTATTCAAATACTGAAGGGCGCAGAATCAAATGGCTCAATCACTGCTTCTGCATCAAGTCATCAGGTAGCGTGGTGGAGCTCATTCCAAGCAACCTTGATTCTGCCGAATTTGAAGCCAATTAAACTTTGATAAGTCATGTCACGCCCTAAAAACAAATCAGAACTCCTGATTCAAAGCGCCACTCAATATGACAGGTTAATGGCACTTGTCAAATCTTTCGAAGAAATAGAAATCACCTTTCCGGAAGGTTATCTCAACAGAAACGTGAAAGACGTGCTTGCACACCTGCACCAATGGCATCTGATGATGCTCGACTGGTACAGTACGGGCATGAAAGGCATAAAGCCTGAAATACCCGCTAAAGGTTATACCTGGAAAACTACGCCTGATTTGAATCGGGAGATTTGGAAAAAGTATAAAGACGTTCCTTTGAAAGAAGTAATCCCTCTACTTCATCGCTCTCATCAAGAAGTGAGCCACCTGATTGAAAAACATACAAATGATGAGCTTTTTGAGAAAAAACGATATAAATGGACCGGAACGACATCTTTAGGTGCTTACCTAATATCAGCGACTTCTAGCCATTACGACTGGGCCAGCAAGCTTATTAGGAAATGCATGAAAGCATCGTTAGAAACTGAAAGTACTTAGAACGTACGCTATCTCATCTTTACTCAAAAACTCAGGATGATATTGACTTGCTTATCAGTATCTTTCAGTGTTTTAATATGTGTGCAAGACTTTCTTTCTCATAGCTATTCAACTGATTGCGTGTGACTATGAAACCTATGAAATTTTTGCGGATCTTTGATGTATCAAACACCTTCTAAATGATACTTAAAAAGTTTCAAAATACATTTATTTGGGTACTTGTAGTTGGCTTGATCCTGGTGTCTTGCGACGAAGATGACACCATACAAGGCTCTACCCGTATCATTTCAGAGATAAGGACAGTAAACTCCTTTGAGCGTGTGCAAGTTTCGGACATTGTATTTACCAATATCTTGTACGCCGATACACTACGTGTAACAGCCAGGGGAAATGACAATGTGATCGAGAGAATCACTACTTCTGTTGACAATAATACGCTAGCTATTGGGGCTAATCTAAATGGATCAAATTTCAACAACATAGCAATGGAAGTAACAGTAGAGATACCTGTACTGACGCATATCTACGCTGACGGTATTGCCAATATCAGTGTAGATGGATTTGAAAACTTGAAGGAGTTGACAATTGATAATAATGGTGTGAGTAATATACAGGCTATCGGATCTGCAAGGAAGCTGAACATGGATCTTTCGGGCACTGGCAATTTTGAAGGTTTTGAATTTGTAGTGGACACTTGCTATATAAGACTATCAGGGGTAGGAAATGCCGCTATTACTGTGAATCAGCTACTCTCAGGAGAGTTGTCAGGAGTGGGTAATATGCTATACCAGGGGAATCCAACTATTCAAATCTCAGAAACTGGTATTGGCCAGCTTATCAACTCCAATTGATCTGGCCTGGAACCTTGTAGGCCCCAGGCAGATCTCACATGTTCGACTGGTTCTTGAGTTCTTACAAGATCCTGTCGAAGTCTTTAAAGTTTTCTGGAATGGATATCCTGTAGTGGCTATTTTGCGATCAGAAATATGTTTTGGAAAGCATAGAAGCTGCTGATCTGAAAAAAGCACATTTTGAACACCACATCTTATTATAGCGACGAATATAGCGCAGTCCGACCTCACATGCAATCCTATTTTTTAAACTCAATATTCAGCTTTGCATCTATCTTTTGAGCTTTCAAAATGCTATGAATAAATGCAAAAATTTGCTATTCACTCGTTTTAAACCCTTCCTTACTCATCAAAAAATGATTATTTTCCCATTATTTAGCTTTATTTGAATTTTAGTCAAAACATATTGCTTGAGTTTCATTTTGATCCCAATCATGAAAAAGAAAATCATATTGATGTTACCATGCCTACTGATGGCGATAGTGACAGTTTCCGGCCAGCATCACAATAAGAAGTTTAGCCATACCAATGGTACCTATACAGATCCTCGAGATGGTCGCACTTATAAGACTATTACCTTCATCAAAGAACATCACGGGGCAGATATCACTCGCACATGGTTTGCAGAAAACGCTAAGTACAAAGTAGATGGATCTTACTGCTACAATGACGAAGAAGCATATTGTGATAAGTACGGCAGGCTCTACAACTACGAGCAAGCCAATAATGCCTGTCCCGAAGGGTGGCATGTACCCACTATACACGAATGGAAGTATTTATTTGGATTTTTCGGTGGTTGGCATCATTCCGGGAAATTTTTGATGGAAGGAAAAGAAAGCGATATGCACATGCTTTTTGGTGGCTTTGGCGAACCTGGGCACTTATTCAGACAGGTCGATGTAAGTGGCAACTGGTGGGACAATGAGCTGAAAGACAGCAATACCGCTGGCATCATCACTTTGAAGAAAAATGATGAAAGTATCTATCACTATAAGATAGGGGATGAACATATGCTAAGCACCAGATGTGTGAAATACCATAACTGACTTGAAGGCAGACCTGTCTATCTAACCTATTCTTTCAAGGTCAGTGGGTATTCTGTTCCTCATTCATTTTGGAAACACCTATACAAATTGTACCAAGCTCCGTTTTTTCATCGCGGTATGTGGCGAGAGTGGTGAATGAGATCAAGTGAGTCAATTAGACTTTGCCCTTGCATTCAAAACAATTTATAACCGATTATGTCAGACGCCTGTACTCATCTATACCGCATTCAGCCAGTTTCGCCTTTATTCCAAAAACCTGGCATGTATCAAAGCACCAATGTGATATTTATCCTCACTTAGGATTAAATCAAATTCATTTTGAGCTTTAACAAGGTTTCCCAACCCTAAATGTCCTAATCCCATTAGATAGTGACAATATATTTCGTGGCGTTTCTGTAAGTCTTCTTCGAAAATCAATAAATCTGGTAATGAGACAGCAAAGTAGTCCATTTTGAAAGGAACATCTAACTGTTCTTCGCCGTGTTTCAGCAGTTTATTGAAACGACTATTGGCCTCCTTTTCCCGACCTAGTTTTGTCAAAGCCCTGCCTTGATAAAAAATCTTGTCAGGCTCTTGGTCGTTGTAGTAGATGGCAGCTGCTGGCTCTGAGAATCCTGTTGCGGCAGCCTCCCATGCTTCATTTGCTTGATCAATATCACCCGTACCTTCATACGCGCAACCTAGCCAGTAGTTAATATCGTTCTCTTGCATTCCATATAACTTACCCTCCCCTAGATTATGTGGATATTCGGAGGCCTGACTCAAATGATCAATAGCCGCTTGGTATTCACCTTTAGCAATTGCCTTCTTAGCCAATTCGATATGGCAGTAAAGATATTGGCCGATTACTTTACCTTCTCCGCCCTCCCATGGGTGGAACTGACGCTTCATCATGAGTTCGAGGGCTTCTTCTTCCTGACCATGTAAGTTCAATAGTGTGACCTGTTCCAAATACAAATCATCTCGGTAGTCAACAGATTCCGAACAATTTTGCAGGATTTGAAGTCTAATTTCTTTTTCTACTCCTAGCCTTTTATACAGTTGATCTAGCTCCATGAGAACGCGGGCATCGGTTTTGTCAAGTTCAAAAGCTTTTTCCAACGATTCTCGGGCCGCCTGACGTTTATTTTGTTTGTTAAAATACCCCAATCCCAGGTTACGATGAGCTGTTGGAAAAGTATCATCAATCTCCACTGATTTCTCCCAACACGCTATCGCCTCCTCATGCTGCCGAGCTCCATACCAAAAGTTACCAGTGTAGTACCAAGCTTTTGCATCTGTTGGATTTAAATCCGTAGCTCTTTGAAGCATGATAAGTTCCTCGATCCGATTGGGAAAACAAAAATCCGGAGCCAAGGTCGACGCTATCTCAAAGTTTTCTATTGCAGCCTTTTGATCGCCCGTCAACCATAAGTAATAGCCTTTGGCGTATTGGGCAATAGGGTAAGTATCCTTTGTACTGCTGAAATAAGGTGTTATAAAATCCAATGCCTCTGAGTAACATCCCGCCGCCGCGTAGTCCAGGGAGCATTCAATATAATGATGCACATACCCTCTCATAAGATTTTGAAGCTTGGCAAGTATCAAAGTGTCTTGAGTCAGCAGGTATTGCTCATAGATAACGCCAAAATTGAACTTATCCATTTCGAGCGTTTCAGTTGCCCACTGCATAGCCTTATGTTTTTCATCAGCTTTGCGCAATAAGACAACCTTTAGATGGCGTCCTTTTTGATTCAGATTGTTTCGCGATAGTGATCGCTCAATCATTTCAAGTGCTCTCGCATAGTCACCTTTGGATGCATCGATCAGTGCACAGTGATAGAAACCGCTATCTTGGCAGGCACCGTTCCAAGTGGATTTAAAGAAATAATCATATGCCTCATCCACCTTGTCCTGCAAGCGTAAGCATAGCCCCAGGTTAAATAGCGGCTCTCCATCATAAGGATTAGGGTTTCGCTCCGTCAAGGTTTCAATGGCAGTACGGAAGAATGGCTCTGCTTTCGCCAATTGCCCTCGTTTCATCAGCCAAAGACCCATAGCGTTGTTATTGCGAACATCATTGGGTTCACGTCGTAAGGCTTCCAGATAGTATTCGGTAGGTCGATAGGTCGCATGTCGATATTGCTCTAAATGTAAGCCGCGCAAGTAGAGCTGCTCAATAGAAGCAATGTCCTGAGGGGCTTTTGCTGCTTTTGCTGGTCTCGGAATGGACTTTAGCTCTTCCGGTTCGGTTGTCCAGTCCACTAATACTTTCCCATGGTCATCGCATACACTGATGTAAGTACTTTCCATGTGAATATCGCCATTGATCTCCTGTTCGAAACTCGCCTCAGGAGAGAGATTCACTCTTTGCTCGAGTAATGTGCTATCTTTTGAGATGAGTTGTATCGAGGCGTTGGGATATTCGGCAGTGGTGAAGACCTTGAGTCTGTACACCCCATTTTCTTCTTCCAAGTTCACCATCGCTTCTTTCGTCGCATTTTTCACCATACCCAAATCTCGATAAGGCATAAAATACTGCTTGAAGCTCTTTTCCTCGTATGGCTGCAGCCATGCAAAATCGGGCTGATTGTCGGTATAGACACCACACATGAGCTCAACATATGGGCCATCTTGATCGGTGAGGTTACGATCCCAGGCATAGCCGAAATCGCCATTACCCCAGGTCCATTGTTTTTTCCCAGGCGACTGATGATGATCAGCCACATGTAAAAGTCCGCTCTTCGAATCATTTTCATAACCACCGACAAAATCGTACTTGGATTTGATGGCCATATAAGAAGTTGGCACTGGTATGTTTTTATAACGGGATATATCTACGCCTGATGAATAATCCACTTTGTAATATTTACCAGTAGCAATAGGAAAACTCGATACATCCCGCTTACCATGGTCAAATACGGCATTCACATCAGGGGGGAAAACAGATTGATAATGGTCATTGACAGCGACGGCAGGATTTGCCCACCACAGGAAAGTTTGAGGGTGAGGTGTTCCATTGTAAAGCTTAACTTTGATTTCAAGATATGCTTTGTCATGGTATAGCGTGAACCCGGCCATACCTTTGGTACGAAACATACGCTCCGTCTCACTACACCAAACAGTTATGCTGCCATCCAAGTTTTCTTCAATTGTAGAATCTACAGGATCATAGGTAGACGGCCGATGGTGTTGTGGCCAATTGAACTCAATTCCACCTGAAATCCATGGGCCGGTGAGCCCTACCAATGCGGGTTTAATTACTTGATTATAGTAGACAAAATGACGCTGTTTAATTTTATCATAAGCCATTTGCACGCGCCCGCCCAATTCAGGTAACAGCATTATTTTAATATACTTATTCTCAATGTAAATAGCGCTCCACTGCTTGTCCTTTTTCTCATCTTCGATTTTCTCAATTACAGGATGAGGATATACCACGCCACTACTCCCTTGATACACCCTTTTTTCCGAAAAAATAGGATTTTTCTCAGGTTTTCCAACTTCATAGGTGGGTATGGTTACTTCTTCATACCAGGCTTTGACTTCATGCATTGGCGCTAAAATTTTAGAGAATTCCGGAAGGGTAAATCTGTTATTTCACAAAACGAATTGTTATATCTGCCTTCCTCGGGCTCAAACTCAAAAAATTCATGGATAGGAGATGTTGACCAAGGCTACCGGGAGTCTTCCATGAACTTGTTGTGCTTTTCATGAAGGTGGTCATACAATCCTCGTCATTGTAAATCAATGGCTTGTATCCACGATCATTTAATCCTTGGCTCCCGGGGTCTGGTGAAATATTTTTCATTTGTAAAGTGGTTTTGATGCGCTTGAAGTTATCTCATGATCTCCCTTTCAATCTCCTCCAGTGACTTTTCTTTCGTTTCTGGCAAACGCCTGTAGATAAACATCAATCCGGCCAGGCAGATGCCCCCGTACAGCCAGAAGGTTCCCGACACGCCTAAAGCCTTATTGAAAAAAGGAAACGTATAAGTCAGCGCAAAGCTTCCGGTCCACAGGGTTAAGGTGGCGACAGCCATAGCTGCACCTCTGATTTTATTAGGAAAAATCTCTGAGATGATTACCCAAACAACAGGTGCCAGGGACATAGAATAGGTGGCTATAGCCAACAATACGAGCGCTAAAAGGGCCCAACTTGAAATACTAAAATAATAGGCTGCTCCTATCAATATGTATAAGAATGACAAACCTGATGATCCTATTAGCATCAGTCTCCTGCGCCCTAGTTTGTCGACAGTGGAGATGGCCACAAATGTAAATACCAGGTTGATTACACCTGTAATCACAATATTGAATAAGATATCGGAAACACCAAATCCTGCCGCTTCAAATACCTCTTCGGCGTAATTGAATACTACGTTAATGCCACACCATTGCTGAAAAACGGCAAGAACAATTCCAATCCATAAAATGGGACGGATTTTACGCTCTTGTAAATGTGCAAAATTGACCCTACCTCCATCTTCTTTTAAAGTTTTACTAATGTCTTCATACTCCTGTATCGCATATCCCTTACCTCCTATTTTTCTGAGAATTGTCATCACCTTTGCCTCGTTACCATTTTTGATCAACCAACGCGGGCTTTCAGGCACTAAAACCATGAGCAATAAAAATGAACCTGCAGGGATCACTTCCGCCCAAAACATATATCGCCAGCCCATTTGTCCGTTCCATGAGGCTAAGATGTCAGCGTCGGAAAACTCTTCGGGAACAGGTACTGCAATTTGCCAGTTAATTAGCTGAGCTGCCAAGATTCCAATGACGATTGTAAGCTGATTGAGCGAGACAAATTTTCCCCGGACAGAGGCTGGGGCTATTTCGGCGATGTACATCGGCGATAGATTGTATGCCAATCCGATTCCAACTCCTCCCATGATACGATACATCACAAAAAGTGTGAAATTTGATGTGGCCCCCGTTCCTATGGCTGATAAGGTGAATAGAAAAGCAGAGAAGGCTAGTAAACGTTTTCTGCCATATTTATCACTCAACAAACCGGACAAAATGGCTCCCAACAAGCAACCCGCAAGAGCACTGCTCATTGTCCAGCCTTGTAAGTTGGGATTATCAGTAATTTGAAAAAATTGCTCATAAAAGGGTTTTGCCCCACCAATAACTACCCAGTCATAACCAAATAAAAGGCCTCCCATCGCCGCTACCAAAGATATTTTGAAAATATACCCAGAGTTGTATTCAGAAGACTTCATTTCGTATACGTCACCCTTTTCTTTCATGTAGCATGCACAAAAGAATGCAATTGATCGCCAGCGAAAAATGGATATCCAACCTAAATTAATGGATTATATTCCTACTTTAGAAAACAGATTCGGCAATAGCATTTTATGTTATATGGAGCAGCAAAGAAGTGTCGTAATACCCGATTTTGAGATTAAAAAGCTCGTAAAAGACAGCTTGAACTCAATGTTGTATCTGACTGATATTGGTTTCTATCCAAAAGCTTCCGGGCATTATAGGAAGAGAAAAGATGGATGTAATCAGCATATCCTCATATATTGTGTAAGCGGAAAAGGTTGGATATCGGTCAATGGAAATCAGTTTCAAGTCAAAGAAAATCAATACTTCGTCATTCCGAAGAAAGTGCCCCATAGCTATGGGAGTGATAAGCAGCATCCATGGAGTATTTATTGGCTTCACTATTTAGGCACGCTATCCGATGATTTCTCAAAACTGACTAAAAGTCCGCAAACCATTTTGTTGTCAACTATCGCTCGAATGCAAAACCGTATTGAGTTATTCGAGGAAATGCTCCAAAACCTTGAAATAGGCTTCTCAAAAGAAAACATTCAATATGCCAATATCTGTTTGATGCATTTTCTTGCTTCCTTTAAATTCTTAAATCAATACAGACAAATAAGAAAGAGAGATGAATTTGATCCGATTGAAAGATCAATAAGATATATGAGGGAAAGAATCTCGGATAAGTTATCACTGACGAAGTTATCTCAAAACGCCAATCTATCACCATCACAATATTCATTATTGTTTAAGAATAAAACCGGAAAGCCACCACTTGATTATCTGATCCGGATGAGGGTTCAACGAGCGTGTCAAATGCTGAATACCACTAATTTAAAAGTAAAGGAAATAGCTCATCTTGTAGGCTATGACGACCCTTATTACTTTTCTCGAGTTTTTCATAAAACGATGGGAACATCACCCAGAGATTATCGAAAATTTCCCAAAGGATGAGACCTTACCTTTTTATAAGTTATCCTAATCTTAAGTAGCAAAATGAGTTGACTAAATGTCCTGCGTTTGTTCATCATCGCGAACCAAACGCCTAACAAAGTCTTAATTCATCCAATGCAGCAATTAAGCTTCACATATACAACTGTGTTTTAATCTTGTCCTTATTACTAAAACTAATGTGCTCCTATATTACAGGAATGAAGATATGCCAGTCGCTCCGCAGGTAAATCAAAAAATTACTTAATCTCCAGCCCAGGTAGAGTGCATCATCTTCAACCGCCAGCCATCATCGGTTTGCACCGCGAGAGCGCTCTCCAACCACCTTGCCTCACGAACTAAAGTATCAGCACGGATAAACTGAGCATAATTATAATAGGCAATCTGCATAGATGAGCCATACTTCTCAATGGAGAGATATTCCATCCTGTTAGTTCGCGTTGGCCTATCAACATCTGCTAGTTTTCGACGCATATATCCTTTTATCTTATCATTGTCCCATACTTCTCCCTGCTCTAGAATGATAAAATCATCTGTGTGATAATTGCCGATTTTAGTAGAATCTACACCTGCCCATAAATCATCAAATGCTCCCTGAATCAGGTTCTTAGCAGTTTGTATTTCTTCTGGTGTAATGGAGTCCATTTGACCTGAGGTATCAGAAGGTTGACAAGCGGCCAACATCCAAATCAATGTGGGAAAGTATACTATTCGATCTGTCATCACGGGATATTTAATTGGAGGAGCTAAGATAGTGATAACTTACCCTTCACTACTACTGATTTTATCAAAGCTCATACAGAGACAGAATCCTCTGGCATCAGTAAGATATGCGAAAAGATCAGTCAGGACATACGGAGCAATCAAGCTTTTAACCTTGTCACAAATCCACGAAGATTATCCTTTTCACTCAGACCTAGCTTTTTCTTAAGTCGGTTCATCGCCCGGTCTACCGAAGTACGAGCTACATTTGTAAAACTAGCAATCTCTTTATTGCCCAGACCTATTCTGATGTAGGCGCAGAGTTTATGATCGTTTTGAGATAGTCCCTTGAACTCACTCGTCAGGTAATCAAAAAAACCGGGGTGGACATCATCGAAATGGCGTTTAAAATTGAACCAGCTCTTTTCCAGATTGAGCTGGCTTTTTAGCTCTCGCTCGATTGCTTTGATGTCAGTAGCATAGACATAGTTGGTAATCCGATTGAGTCTACTTACCTGATCCAGGAGTTTGTTGAGTAGCTGGTTTTTCTGAAAATCAAACATGGTCATACTACTCAGCTCTCTCTCCTTCTGCTCTAGAGTCTGCTGGATGAGTTCTTTCTCCTTATTCAATAGATTCTTGATATCCTCTTGCTGTTGCCTGATCCTCAAAGAGGATCTTGCTCTAGCACAAAACTCTCTCTTTTCAAGAGGTTTTCGCAGAAAGTCCACCGCACCACTTTCCAAGGCTGTTTCCAGATCTGCAGAATCGACCATTGTTCCAGTGGCTATAATCACAGGAATCTCGCAAGTAGCAGGATCTGTCATAAGTACTCTTAGCGCCTGGATGCCTGTTAGCTTAGGCATTTCCCAATCCATAATGATTAAATCAGGATTTTCTGTTCGAGCCAGGTGGATAGCTCTCTCCCCATCTGGTGCGTAAATAACTTCAGCTGGATGCTCCTTGATAAAATCCAATATGGTCTCCAAAACCGTTGGATCATCATCAGCCACCAGCAATTTCGTTTCACCGTTCATGACATTCATAGCCTCGGCATTTGAGAGATTTGATCCTGCAAGTCCTGTAGTATTCGACTGAAAGTTTCCTGATCACCATTGTACATAACTTCAGTAATCCTGATTTTCCAGGCTTCTATTGCTGTGGAGGTATTTAGTTGCTCCAATATGTTATCCAACCGTGTGACCTGGTAAACCTTCAACGCCTGAAGCTCCAGCAGCTTCTTTTGCAACATATCCTTTTCAGCCTGAGTCAGGCTCGGTAGTTCAAGGTTAGATACTATTTTTTTGACTTCTTGCTCATGGGCCTCCGGTATGATTTCAGCGTCTGGGAGCGTAATAGTAAAGGTGCTGCCTTTGCCTTGTTGAGATTGCACATCGATCTCTCCGCCATGTGCTTCGACCGCAAGCTTACAAAATGCTAAACCTAAGCCGGTAGAAGCGGCATGACCTGATGGTTTTTGTGGCCCTTGCCAGTATTTTTCAAACACATGATCTATACTCTCTGGACTGATTCCTGGCCCCTGATCCGTTACTGCAATATGAAGTCTATGACTACTACTTGCTACACACTGTACATCGATTTTTACAGCACTATTAACTGGTGAATATTTAATCGCATTGGTCAGGAGGTTAACCAATACTCTAGTAATGAGATCACTATCCAACCTAACCATTGTGCGTTCTTCTGCATTATGCGAAACCTGGATATTCTTGATTTTTAACAATACCCCAACTTGCTCTATAGCATCTCGCAAAAGATCATTTAACTGATGTCGTTTTTTTATGGGTTTGATCTTAGTCTCTTCGAATTTTTGTACATCGAGCATATTAATCACTAGATTGAGAGCCAGATACCCCGATCGGGCTATGCTGTTCATCTTTTGCTTATCTGGCCGACCTTGCGAAAGGTTCACCACTGCATTCAAGGCATTCTTCATATCATGAGCAATCATATGGGTCAAACCCTCTTTGAAGTTGTTCAACTTGATTAGCGATTTATTGATCTGCCTGATCGTGTGATTTTTTTCAGCCAGGAGCAAGACTCCCTTTTTATTGACCCGATACAATCGAAAATAGATCATCCCAAAAATCAATAGACCAATCAGACCTCCAGCCAAGTAATATTTAGATGCTTTTTCTTTTTTAATCTTGCTCTCAAATATTAGTTTTTCCTTTTCCTGATCAGCCAGAAGTTGCTGCTTCTCTTTCTCAGCCTGATGTCTCGCCTCTAAACGAGCCAGGGCCATTATTTTGTCCTCGCTACGAATAGAATCTTGCATAGCCATCTGTATCTCACTATAATATAGCGCTTTACGAAAATCCCCTTTTTCCTTATGTAGCAGGTGCAATTCCTTGGCTGCAGTTCCTATATCCTCTCTGGCACCCAGTTGCGTCGAAAGTCTGAAAGCCTTGACCAATGTAGCATTTGCCTCCGCTATTCGTCCTTTTTTCCTTTGTGCTTTACCAAGCAAATTGTAGGCCGTCGCCATTATCTTGATCTCCGAGCAGGACTCGAGTAACTCCAAAGTACGCTCGGAATAGTATACTACTGAATCTAACTGGTTAGTGGCATACATAACCCTACTGATACCAACAAGTGGGTAAGCCTGATGACAATATGCGTCACTCTCAAGTGAATAGACAATAGACTTTCGATAGTTTTGAAGTGCCTTATCAAACAGTTTGAGTTTGGTTTGAATCAGTCCGATATTGTTGAGGAGTTGGGCCAAGCTAAACTTGTTATCAAACTGTCTCCATATATCCATGGAGCGCTGAAAATGCTCAAGTGCCAATTCATGGTCACCGATATTATTATAAATTAATCCAATGTTATTAAGTGCAGCAGCCTGGTCCTTAAGGTTGCCAAGCTGCTCGTCGATAACCAGTGATTGTTGAAAACGGTCAAGAGCTTTAGGATACTCCCCCTTATTCCAGAAAATAAGACCGACATTATTCAGAACAGCAGAAAGCCGTCTCAGGTCATTGACCTCTTTTGCCAACACCTCACTTTGCTCATAGAAGTATGTGGCAGAATCAAAGTTTCCTTTGAGATGGTATCCTACGCCGAGGCAATAATAGCTGAAAGCTAACCCTTTTGTGAGGTCTTTTTCCTTCGCTAGTAAGTGTGCTTTGCGAGCAAAAAACAAAGTCGTGTCCTCACTGATATATCGATACTGGAGCGCAATATCATTGAGTAGAATCACCTTGGATGTATCAGAAGTGGCTACCTGGTACGCTTGCTTGAGACTATCCAGGCGCTGGTTTTGAGCCTCTAACCCAATAGAGAATAAATCGCAACAAAGGGTCGCAAAAATGATAAAAACTGCCTTTTTCAACGGTTCAGGCTGGTTAAAATCCACGAAGCAAACCGATAGCGCAGGTCCGCATGAGGGGCTTGCTGGACGAAACTTATTTAAAAATACAGGAATCTACAATCAACTGAAAACTAGCCGATTAAAAAAGTATAAAAAGAGAAAGAGGATGCCCCACTATGGGAACAACCTCAATCCTACCGCCAAGTAATGTTCAAAACCTTATTGCCTCCATCCTACACCACTCCCTACCGGAGTATTTAAGGAAGGCACATCCACAAACCGGATTTGATTCCGGCTGTCATCCGCTGGTTGGATGTTTCAATACGTCAAATGCAACTACTCCCATTTTCAATGACAAAGTGGACGTGCCAACCCTAGCTTACTCACTAAACTTTTTCGATGTAATTCCGGTCGACTACCTCCTAGCATTTACTTACCCACAGCTGTATTAAATCATCACTATTTTCGCTGATGCAAGATTACAAATCACTAAAATCAGGCAGCAGATTTTCTCCAGACAAATGCTAGACACACTTTTTTTACCTTTATAAAGGTCGACGATACAATGGGGTAGTAGACAGCTCAATCCCATGCGTCTTACATTAAAAGACCTTCTTGTTTTCTCTCGATCCAATAGATCTTATTATCGTGCTCGGCATTGGCCAGGGATTACTTATGGCCATAGGCCTTCAAACACTCAAATCAAGGAATAAAGGTGCTTCAAATGCCTTGTCGCTGATTCTTCTTATGGCATGTTGTATGCTGATTGGACGATTTGTCTATACGGTTCATAAAATAGATGCAGTTAGGCACTGGAGCCTTTTACCGGATGCCGTGATTTTCTTACTTGGCCCTGTGAGTTACGTTTACCTCAATCGGCTACTTTTCAAAAACAATCAACACTTCCAATTGCCACTGGTCCATTATTTACCTGTAGCCATACATATAATCATCTTCTTATTCTTCCTGCTTGGCTTTTCTGCCAAAGAATACACGCAACTAATCAGGGCAGGAGAGCTTTCGACATTATTCCGCTTTATAGGCGGAAGCGCTATTGTTTTAAACCTGTATTATTGGCTTAAGAATTTGAGGTTGATCTCATATTACACTAAAAGAGAAAAGGAGGTCTTATCCTTTCCTCAAAGTCCCATTCTTTACCTTAATCTATTTGTGGGTGTCATTTTCTCCTGCATTCTAGTTTGGTTTACAGGTTATGTCACCTCCTTTTTCTTCAAAAGGCTCTCCAACCTTATTGGCTACGACCTGATATGGATCGTGATTCCCATTTTAACATATGTCATTGGGTTCTTCCATCTTATTCAACCTGAATTACTCCAGGTCAACCAAACTCATCCCAGCAGTCACAAAGATCGTCTGGATCAAGATGAGATTACTAGAATCCAGAAAATTTTGGCCAAGGCTTTGGAAGAGAGAATATATGACAATCCAGACCTGACACTTAGTGATCTGGCAAATTATATTGGTATTTCCAATCATAAATTGTCATGGCTGCTCAACAATATCTACCACTCCAATTTCTACCAGTTTGTCAACAAACATAGAGTGGAGCAATTCATGAGAAGGGTAAACAATGGCGATCATCTTAAGCAAACTTTGCTTTCGTTATCTTACGAAGTAGGGTTCAAATCCAAATCTACTTTTAATAAGGTTTTCAAAGAAGTCAACCAGACAACTCCCAGCGAATACATCAAGCAGCAAGACCCTTGAGATAGATTCCTAATATGTACTAATCGATCCAGACGGTCGACGAGCGGAGCACTTCACACCTATCATTACGGGAAAAAACAGTGTGAACATGAAAACCCATTTAATGATAAAAGTCAACTCGTTATTCCTCCTATTTGCCTTGATAGGTCTCACCATTTCAGGATGCTCTGATGATGAGAAAGTTCCTGATCCCGAAATAGATGAAAGCCAACTTGTCGTCCGAAATTTATCGGTGATCTCTTTAGGGGACCAGCCGGACGCTTCCGCTGTTACTGTGGTATTCGATGCCGCTGAAGATTCAATTCAAGTGCTGTTTTATCAGATCATGATTCAGGCAGCTGAGACTCCACTAGACCTGGAAAAAGCCGAACTGCTACAAGAGGATAGGTTTTTAAAAGTGCAACAAGATCAAAGCAATTATGAAATCATATTACCAGCTTCATTACCTGACACAGATGGGAATACAATTGAGGTTGGCAGAAATTATCAAGCCTATGTTTTAAGCATCTCAGAGATTGATAGAGAAGTTAAGGCCACGCTGTCTACTGCATCGAATGTCTTCCAGTTGATCACCTATCAGTCTCTTACCGTAGAAGCACCCTCGGTCTCGGATATTGCAGACTTAGGTACACCGGCTGATATCACTGTAAGCTTCAACGCACCTATAAATAGCTCATACATCTCCTCATTTAGGCTCTTTATCTTAAAACAAGCCAATAACATCGATGTCACCACCGCTTTGTCCACTCCCGCTACTCAATACCTGGAAGTAACCAACAGTCAAAGCAGTTATAACTCCAAACTCCCAGGAGAACTCCTAGACACCGATGGAGATGACATAGTTGCCGGCTCCTCATACAAATTGGCAATACTTAGCATGTACCAGGTCGGAGATACTGAAGGAGCCGCGCTAAGCCCATTCTCAGGCCCATTTGTCAAACAAGCTTTTGACCCTTATAGAGTAACAACTATTTTATCATCCTTTGGAAGCAATGATGGTTTGGACGCCATTAAAATTGGAATAGATGGTAACTTTTACGTTTCCAATTTTGGCAGAGGATCAGCAGGCAGACAACTTTTCCAGATTACACCTGAAGGTATAAAGACCGACTTTGCAACCGTGACCAATACCCCTCTTGGATTGGTTACAGCACCAAATGGAGATATTTTTATTACCAACGAAAACCGGATCGATCGTATGGAAACGAACGGCACAGTAACACCTTTTGTAGAGGAGGAAATAAACTTCGGAGGGCTGGTAATGGACGAAAATCAAAATATCTACTGCGGCAACTACCGGCACCAGTATATTTTAAGGATTAATGTCGAAGGATTAGTAGACACCATAGCTAGTCATGACGACTTGGTAGGTACGGTTGGAATTGCCTACCACGAGCCATCAGCTAGTTTGTTTACTGGAAACTTTGACTCTGGAAAAATTCATCAAGTCAGTCTGGACGGTACAGTAACTGAAATTGCTGACCTTACCGGCATAGGATACCTCACAGAGATGAATGGGTATCTATATGCCACACTATTTACCGAACACAAAATCGCTAAGGTATCGCTGACAGGCGAAGATGAGATCATCGCCGGAACAGGTAAAAACTCGCAAAAAGACGGACCTCTGCTATTAGCCTCCTTTGATAAACCCAACGGTATCATAGGAGACGCCGCCACTAACACTTTGTACATGACCGAATGGGGCAAGCCACGGGTAACAAAGATCACCCTACCCTTGGAATAGTCCGTTTTTCGTAAAAATACGGTAGTGGATGATCTCGAAGGAAATAGGACTGAAATTTTGAGTTACAAATGTTTACCTAAGCCAAGACAATTGATAACTTGCTCCAATTACTTTGAGAATCTCCACTACCTATGTTTAAATGGTGTTTTATTTCTATTCAGCTACTAATACTTTTTCCGTTACAGGCTCAGGTAAATGAACAAGCTGTCAAGCAATTTATTGCTGACTTTTCCTCAAAACATCAAGTCGATAAGACAGAGTTGACCAGAATACTATCAACAGCAAGCTACCAGGAGAGCATCATCAAAAAAATGACCAAGCCCGCTGAAAAAATGCCGTGGCATCGCTATAGGCGCATTTTCATGACAGAGGAAAGGATACAATCAGGTGTAGCATTCTGGCAGGACCACCTACAAACCCTGCAAGAAGTAAGTGATGTTACTGGAGTACCTGCAGAGGTCATTGTAGGTATAATCGGTGTGGAGACCTTTTACGGCGAACGTAAAGGCACTCACAAAATCTTAGACGCGCTCTACACGTTGGCGTTTGCTTATCCAAAAAGAGCCAAATTTTTCAAATCCGAATTAGAGCAATTTTTACTACTATCAGAAGAAGAAGATATCGAACCAACTGAGGCGCTGGGCTCCTATGCCGGTGCCATTGGATACTGTCAGTTTATGCCCAGCAGCTATCGTGCTTACGCCAAAAGCTTTGAAAAGAATGGAACCAAGGACTTGATCGGCTCACCTCAGGACGCTATCGCTAGTGTCGCTAATTACCTTAAAGTACATCGGTGGAAAACAGGCCAACAAATCGTATCAAAAGCAAAAGTAGATCCTAACGCGGAACCAACAGGCAGACAATCACTCCGACCTAAATATACGTTATCTCATTTTCAAAAGATGGGGTATTCAGCATCTGATATATCATCTGATCGCAAAGTCACATTAATACAATTAGACCTGGAGGACGACCAAGAGTATTGGTTTGGTCTGGATAACTTTTATGTAATCACACGCTACAACCATAGTGCGCTCTATGCCATGGCCGTGTACCAATTAGCTACCGCTATCAAAGCAAGGATTTAGTTATAGTCCTATTCTATTTGATAAAAATCCAATACACTGACCAACGCTATAAAAATGACTTCCAACCTGATGTTTTTGAATCCTTAATAATTCATCACCCACTGCACTCAATGTCTTTGAATAAATTCTAAATGAGAGACTAATTCATTGAAATTTTTCAAAAACATCCTTCGGTTTCCTTGTCATCAATCCAAATTTTGTTCTATCTGATTACCTAAAACCTTATTATCTTCGAGGTTCGGCTAAATTAGAAGATTGAAGCGTAGAGCATGAAAAGCGTTACTAGAGAAATAAGCAAAAAAACAAAGACTTTATATACCCCGGAGCTAGAACATGACTCGTGTGGAGTAGGCTGCGTTGTCAATATCAATGGACGCAAATCACATAAAACGGTAAAAGATGCCTTGACCATGTTGAAAAACATGGAACACCGAGGTGCTACCGGATCTGATCCGGAGACTGGAGATGGGGCTGGTGTTCTGATTCAGATTCCTCATCCATTCTTTAAGCAGGAACTGCGCGAATTTGGTATGAATCTTCCTGATGAAGGCCATTATGGTGTAGGCATGGTGTTCTACCCCAATCACTATAATACCCGAGAAGACTGTAGAAAAGTCATGAATTCCTGTATGAGAAAGATGGGATTCCAACTGATTGGATACAGGCTTGTCCCAGTAAATTCCTCAGTCCCAGGTCATGAATCCAAATCAGTTGAACCTTACATAGAGCAGGTTTTTATTCAGCACAAAAACCCTGATGTGCAAGGAGATGAACTGGAACGAAAATTATTTGTACTTAGCAATTTCATTTCACATCAGGTAAAACAACAAGTAAGAGGTCAAAATGATGAGTTTTACCTGGCTAGTTTCTCATCTCGAACCATTATTTACAAAGGACAACTTAAGACCAACCAGCTTGAAAAATATTATCATGACTTGGAGAATGCGGAGTTAAAATCTGCACTAGCCATCGTACATTCCAGGTTCTCTACCAACACATTTCCTAACTGGAGGTTGGCCCAGCCATTTAGGTTTATTGCTCATAATGGCGAAATTAATACCATCAGGGGCAATGTCAACAAAATGCAGTCAAAAGAGGCTCTTATGAGCTCTCCGCTGTATTCTAAAGAAGAACTTTCCTGGTTGTTACCTGTCACTGATCCATCCAATTCAGATTCGGCCAACCTTGACGCTTTAGTAGAATTACTGACACTCTCGGGTAGATCACTTCCACATGTAATGATGATGCTTGTACCTGAAGCCTGGCAAGATAACGAGCGCATGAAGCCACTCCGCAAGGCTTTCTACAAGTACCACGCAGCAATGATGGAACCTTGGGATGGGCCAGCGGCCCTATTCTTTACCAATGGGACGCAAATTGGCGCAACACTTGATCGAAATGGACTAAGGCCGGTGCGCTTCTGTGTGACCTCCGACAATAGATTGATTATGGCTTCGGAAGCAGGCGCTGTGCCCGTGAAAGAAGAAAACATCGTTCGTAAAGGAAGATTACAACCAGGTAAGATGCTAATGGCTGACCTGGAAGAGCAGAAAGCCTACAGCGACAATGAGATCAAAAAGAAGGTTTATGAAAACAAACCTTACTTCGACTGGATCAAGGACAAAAGGATCAAATTGCGAATGCAACCCATTCCTGATCTGGAAGATAAAGTAATTGAGCCAAAACGACTGCAGACCAGGCAGATCTCCTCTGGAATCACAGAGGAAGACGTCAAGCATATCATACAACCGCTATCAGTCTTGGGTGGAGAGCCAATCGGCTCTATGGGCGCAGACATTCCCTTGGCAGTCCTATCTCGTCAAAGTCAGCATGTTGCCAATTACTTTAAACAGTATTTTGCACAGGTCAGCAATCCCCCAATAGATCCTATCAGGGAGAGACTCGTCATGTCCCTTTTTACCCGGATAGGAGAATCACAAAACCTATTGGACGAAACGCCGGAGCACACGCGGCAGGTGCACATTTCTCAACCTATCTTATCTCGAGAGGATTTTTACAGGATCAAAGCACTAGCCACAACAGAAAACCTGGATCACTATATTGTTGATGCTACTTTTGATGCCGTAGGTGGTGAGAGGCTCGAAGATGCCATCGAACGAATCTGCAGAGAAGCGGAGGAGTCAATAGAAAAAGGCTATTCTATTCTTATTATTTCTAACAGAAAAGAGACACCAGATCGCGCTCCGATACCCGGATTACTAGCCGTAGGCGCCATACACCACCACTTGGTAGATAAAAAGCTACGAACCAAATCCGGGCTGATCGTAGAATGCAGCGACGCCTGGGAGACACATCATTTCGCTACCATGATCGGTTATGGAGCGAGTGGTATCTATCCCTATTTGGTGTACGATACCATCAAAAATGCCTACAACCACAACGACCTGGACAACAGCATTTCACTCCAGGAATACTATTCCAGATACATCAAAGGTGTCGGCAAAGGACTACTGAAAATCCTCTCTAAAATGGGAATCAGTACACTCCAATCTTACCAAGCTGCTCAAATCTTTGAGTGTATCGGTCTCGGACAAGAGGTTATCTCCAAGTGCTTCAAAGGCACCATCAGCCGTCTAGACGGTTTGACTTTCGATGACCTGGAGAAAGAAACTTTGGTTAAGCACCATGCAGCTTATGCTGATGAAAACAAAAAACTACTGGAAGTAGGTGGCGTCTATCAATGGAAACATAAAGGAGAAAAGCATCTCCTGAATCCCAAAACCATCCATCTCCTTCAGAAATCTACTAGCCTGGAGGATTATTCACTCTTCAAAGAATTTACTAATTCCATCAACGATGGTCGGAGTGATATCATTACGATCAGAGATTTGTTTGAATTCAAAAAGAGGCGATCAATACCAATTGAGGAAGTCGAACCTGCCGAGAATATTTTAAGGAGGTTTGCTACCGGTGCTATGTCTTTTGGGTCCATTTCGCATGAGGCTCACTCCACTCTTGCTATTGCTATGAACAGGATCGGTGCAAAAAGTAATAGCGGCGAAGGTGGCGAAGATGAGAGTCGATTTATCAAAAAAACAAATGGAGACTGGGAGCGGTCTGCCATTAAACAAGCCGCATCAGGTCGATTTGGCGTCACCATCAATTACTTAAACAATGCTGATGAGTTACAAATCAAAATAGCACAGGGTGCTAAACCCGGTGAGGGAGGACAACTTCCAGGGCACAAGGTTGATGATTGGATTGCACGTGTAAGAAATAGTACGCCAGGGGTTGGTTTAATATCTCCTCCCCCTCATCATGACATTTATTCTATCGAGGATCTTAAACAGTTGATCTTTGACCTGAAGAATTCCAATCCCGATGCACGTATCAATGTCAAATTAGTATCAGAAGCAGGGGTCGGCACAATTGCTGCCGGAGTTGCAAAAGCCAAGGCCGATGTCATACTCGTCTCTGGGGCTGATGGTGGAACCGGAGCGAGTCCTTTGAGCTCCATCAGACACGCAGGCCTACCTTGGGAGATGGGATTAGCAGAAGCGCACCAGACTTTACTACGCAACAACCTCAGAAGTAGGGTAGTTCTGCAAACAGATGGCAAACTAATGACCGGAAGGGACATTGCTATTGCTACGCTCTTAGGAGCAGAAGAATGGGGCATTAGCACTGCCGCACTTATCGTTGAGGGTTGCATCATGATGAGAAAATGCCACCTCAATACCTGTCCAGTAGGTATCGCGACACAAAAACCTGAGCTTAGAAAATTATTCACAGGAAACCCGGATCACGTCGTCACTTTCTTCAAGTTTATTACTGAAGAGCTTCGTGAGATCATGGCTGAATTAGGCTTCCGTACGATCAATGAAATGGTCGGGCAGTCTTCCGTGCTAAAATTGAGGTCAGATATTGACCACTGGAAAGTCGACAGACTGGACCTAACTCCAATTTTGCAATACGAGCAACTGCCTAGCCATATCGGCACCTATCGCCAATTTGATCAGGATCATGAGCTGGATAAGGTATTGGACAATAAAATCATCAGGGACATCAAACCTTCCGGAGCCTATAAAGAATTAAGCTACTCGATCAAAAACATTGATCGATCAACCGGAACGCTACTTTCGAGCTACCTGACGAAAAACAAAAAGGTCTTTGGCGAGCCTCTCAAGGTCAACTTCAGGGGATCAGCAGGCCAGAGCTTTGGCGCATTCCTCGCTCCAAGTGTGCAGTTCAAGCTAGAAGGTGAAGCCAACGACTACGTAGCCAAAGGATTAAGTGGAGGAAAAATTATTATCAAACCCGACTTGACTTCCAAATTGGTGCCGGAAGAGAATATCATCATCGGAAATGTATCACTGTATGGTGCTACTTCTGGAGAGGTCTACATCAATGGTCAGGCTGGAGAAAGGTTTTGCGTTAGGAATTCCGGAGCGGAAGCTGTCGTAGAAGGCATAGGAGACCATGGATGCGAGTACATGACAGGCGGGCTGGCAGTCATCTTGGGCGATGTTGGAAACAATTTCGGCGCAGGTATGAGCGGTGGTATAGCTTATGTCCTCGATTCAAACAAGAAGTTTGAGAAGCGATGTAATCTGGAAATGATTGGGTTAGAAGCCCTGGATACCAATGACGTTGAATTAGTAAAAGGGAAAGTCGAAAACCATCTGGATTTTACAGGTAGCCCGTTGGCAAAACGACTCCTGGACGATTGGAAAAACACGATCACCCAGTTTGTTAAAGTCATGCCGCATGACCTCAAGAGAGTTTTAGAAAGTAAAAAACAAAAAAATCAAGTAGCCTAATGGGAAGTGTAGAAGGATTTTTAAAAGTAGATCGAGAACTACCAAAGTCTAAGCCACCACAAGATCGAATTGGTGATTACAAGGAAATCTATCAGCCTCATGCTGAGGAGCTTACCGTGGACCAAGCTAGCAGATGCATGGATTGCGGTGTACCATTTTGTCATAATGGATGTCCTCTTGGAAATTTTATTCCGGACTTCAACGATGCAGTGTACCGACAGTCCTGGGAAAAGGCAGCAGAACTTTTACTAGCTACCAATAACTTCCCGGAATTTACAGGCAGAATATGCCCTGCCCCCTGTGAGGGTTCATGTGTATTGGGTATCAACAAGCCTCCTGTTGCTATAGAGCATATTGAAAAATCAATTATCGAAAAGGCCTATGAACTAGGCTTAATCAAGCCACAACCTCCTACCCAACGAATCGATAAAAAAGTTGCAATTATTGGGTCTGGTCCTGCTGGACTTGCAGCCGCCGATCAGCTCAACAAGGCCGGCTACCAAGTCACTATATATGAAAGAGATAAAAAACCTGGTGGGCTTTTGCGATTTGGCATCCCCGATTTCAAATTGGAAAAGTGGGTGGTTGAGCGACGAGTTTCTGCACTGGAAGCAGAGGGAATCGAGTTTGTCACCGAATGTAATGTAGGTGTGGATATCACGGGTGACGAGTTAAAACTTAAATACGATGCTGTTGTACTATGCGGAGGATCAACCATCCCCAGGGATGTCAGCATTACTGGACGGGAACTCAAAGGAGTTCATTTTGCAATGGAGTTTCTGACTCAACAAAATAAAAGAGTATCCGAAATACCATTTGAAGAGGAGGATATTCTTGCGACAGGAAAAGATGTCATCGTAATAGGTGGAGGAGATACCGGTTCCGATTGCATCGGCACATCAAACAGACATCAAGCAAAGTCTATCCTGCAGTTTGAGTTACTGGATAAACCACCTGTGGGGCGCTCCGGTGCTAACCCTTGGCCGGAATGGCCTTTGATACTACGAACTTCATCTTCTCATGAAGAGGGCTGTGAGCGCGAATGGTCTATTCTCACCAAAGAATTTATAGGCAATGATAAAGGCGAAATCACTGGGCTCAAGACCGTCAAAATCGAATGGGACGGTCGCTCATTCAAAGAAATAGAAGGCACCGAACAGGTACATCCATGTGATTTAGCTTTGTTGGCTGTAGGCTTTGTACATCCGCAAAAGGAAGGACTCTTAGATCAGCTTGGCGTAGCCCTGGACGAAAGGGGAAATGTCTCTACTCGCGGATATCAGACATCAATTGACAAAGTGTTTGCCGCTGGAGATATGCGACGCGGACAATCTTTAGTGGTATGGGCCATATCCGAAGGCCGTGAAGCCGCCCGAATGGTAGATCAATACCTGGAAAAGGAAAGCAAATTACCTTCAAAGCTGGTTTCTGAATATCAGGTCTAAATTCTTATTTCTCGTATTTCGAAGTCCTCACCTCTACCAAATTGAGTGAGATCACTCATTCGATACTCTTCCAGTGTGGTGAGGTCTTTCAATACGAACTCTTCCCCAGGAAGAATTTTGATAAGTTCGAAACGAAACTCCTCTCCAAAATTTTTTAATCGATATCGTTCGCCTGTTCTCAGACTACTAAACGCTAGTCCCCTCATATGAGTGCAAAGATGAGTTGAAAATTCGTCCTGATAAAACAACCAATTTGAAAACTATTAAAATTGATGGATTCCCCCTAATTTTAGGCCACCTAACCCTATAACCACTATGAATCAAAGTAATCTAGAAAAGAAAGCCGCCAAACTATTTTTTCTAACATTGTTCTTCTGGTCCTGCGGAGGGTCCGGCAACCAACAAGTAGCTGAAGACGAAGTATCCTTTAGTGATGCAGAGCAAAAAATTGTTGGTGACATAGGAGCAATTATACATGATTTGCCACCTCCGTCCATAGTCCCGAACACGCTTAAAAAGATCGGTACTGAGTTTGATCCCGACGTGATCAATGACATCCACAAAATAAGTGATTACCAAGTCAACGAAGACAAAGCTGCCTTAAACCTGGGGGTATATGCCACGGATGTGGGATATATGATATCCTACGGGCAAGTGCAGCAGTCTATGGAAGCTATTGATGCAATTACTAAACTGGCAGAGACCATAGGAGTATCTACCGCATTTGATATGCAACTCATTGAAAAGTACGAAAGGAATCTGGGTAATGCTGATAGCCTGACTAAAATCCTCAACGAAACTGTAAGACTGGCAGAAGACCGTCTGGAGCACAGTGACCGACTATCAATGGCCGCATTGGTGCTAACAGGTAGCTTTGTGGAGGGCCTGTACTTGGTGATCCGCATTATCGAGTCATATCCATCTGATATCAATGAAGAAACCCGAAACAGAAAATTAGAACCTCTGGTAAAGATTTTACTTGAGCAGAAAAAGCCCCTGCTCGATGTTATCGCACTGATGAAGGATATCCCCCACGATGATGCTATCCGTAGAATGATCTCAGAATTGAGTATATTGAGGTTGCTTTACGACGGCGACCTTGCTGAAATCGAGGCGAGGATGAAAGATACTACCTCTGATTTTGTCATGACAACTGATATGTTGATTGACATCACAACTGAAGTGAAAAGGATTAGAGGCGAAATCGTAGAATAGTCGTCAGAGGCCTAACTAACCAAATGAAAGCATTGGAAATCATTTCAATGCTTTTTTTATATTTTTAACTTCCTGTTCCTATCGTTACATAAGCCAATCACCAACTAAATGAGCGAAGAAATACTCCGAGCAATCATCCAACTGCTAGCTATAGTTGCAAAGGAGGATGATGTAACCCTTGATGAAAAGGCCTCCATAGAAAATTTTCTATTAGAGAGTCTTACCAAAGAAGACACCAAGAAATATCTGACACTCTTCGAAGAATGGGCTTCCACCTCCACAGAAGATCCAGAACTTGAACTCAAGAGGATCAATAGCATCTGTGCTCAGATCAATGCCAATCAAACTTCTCAGCAGAAAATAGTTGTGATACTCAATTTGCTAGAACTCATTGCGGCAGATGGTCAGATATCGCAAAGAGAAAGTGAGTTGGTCTATCATATGTCAGAACAACTGCATGTTCCTAAAAAACTAACAGACCTCATCAAGGCCTTCGTGATCTTTCAAGAGCGAAACAAGATTGCCTCTAGCAACATCCTGATCATTGATGATGGCAGCTTTGATCTTCCTGATCGATGCAAGCGAATTTCTCTGAATGATATGAACGGGTTTGTCTTCATCTTGAGGGTCCCGGAGTTGGAGGTGTATTTCGCTAAGTATGTGGGTGAAGATGACGTACTCATCAACGGTACTCCTATGCGTACCAATAGAATCTATGTATTCTCTTTAGGTTCTGTCATCAAGGTCCACAGCAATGACCCTGTCTTTCACAGCGATGTGATCAGTAAGTTCAGACAAGAGTCGGATACGGCACCTATTAGTTTCGTTGGTCGCGACATCACCTACAAATTCAAAAACGGTAAAATAGGTCTACGCAATGTCAACATTGCTGAAGAAGGTGGCAAACTAATCGCTTTGATGGGTGCCAGCGGAGCAGGTAAATCTACCCTACTCAATGTCCTCAATGGTAACGAAACACCCGCAGAAGGTAGTGTCAGAGTCAATGGCGTAGATATACACGTCAATAAAAAGCTCATCGAAGGCGTCATTGGCTACATTCCCCAGGACGATCTATTGGTAGAGGAATTGACGGTCTATGAAAATTTATTTTTTGCTGCCAAGCTATGCTTTAAAGATAAGGCGGACAAAGACCTGGAGGCCCTTTGCAACCAAACTTTGGAAGCTCTAGGGCTTTATGAAATCAAAAACCTTAGAGTTGGTTCGTCTCTGGAAAAGTCGATAAGCGGCGGACAACGGAAACGTCTGAATATCGGTTTGGAGTTACTTCGAGAGCCATCTGTCTTGTTTGTTGATGAGCCAACGAGTGGTCTCTCCTCTAGGGATTCAGAAAACATCATGGACTTGCTCAAAGAGCTTTCTCTTAAGGGAAAAATGATTTTCGTGGTGATCCACCAGCCTTCGGAAGATATCTTCAAGATGTTTGATAAACTCATTTTGCTCGATGTGGGAGGTTATCAAATCTACTACGGCAATCCTATTGAGTCTATCAGCTACTTCAAGGAGATCGTTCATATGGTTGATCGACGGCGAAATGCTAACCCCGAGCAGGTCTTTAACATTATAGAAGCTAAGGTAGTCAACGAGTTTGGCAACTTTACGAAAAAGCGAAAAACCTCCCCCTATCAATGGTTCCAGGAGTTCCGAAAGCGTATTCAAACTCCAAAGGTCGAGGAGGTTACAGACGTTCCGAAAAAGACCCTGAATATTCCTGGCAGGGTTAGACAATTTTTCATTTTCGCAACAAGAGACCTAAAATCGAAACTGGCCAATAAACAATACCTCATCGTCAATACATTGGAGGCCCCGCTATTGGCAATCATATTGGCATTGATTATTAAGTATATACCAGAGGATTCTGAAGTCTACTTTCTGAAGGACAATCTCAACCTGCCTACCTATCTGTTCATGAGTGTTATTGTAGCATTATTCATGGGATTGACGGTCAGCGCTGAGGAAATCATTAAAGATAGAAAACTCCTGAAACGGGAAGCTTTTTTGAACCTAAGCCGATTCAGTTATCTGGCCTCGAAAGTGGGCATTCTCTTTTCTATTTCAGCCCTACAAACATTCACTTTTGTAGTCATAGGCAATTTCATCCTGGAGATCCAGGGCATGACTACCTCCTTTTGGGTTACCTTGTTTTCTGTTTCCTGTTTTGCCAATGCTCTTGGACTCAATATTTCTTCGGCTTTCAAATCGGCTATCACTGTTTATATACTAATTCCTCTCCTAATTATCCCACAGCTCATTCTCAGCGGCATAGTGGTCAATTTCGACAAACTCAACCCCGCTATCAGCGATAAAGAAAGAGTGCCTGTCATTGGCGAAATCATGGCTTCTCGCTGGGCATATGAGGCTATGGCCGTCGCACAATTTAAAGACAATGCTTATGAAGCTTTGTTTTATCCCTCCAACAAAATAATGGCGCAGTCCGAGTTTAAGACAATCTATTTTATTCCAAAGTTAGAGTCGGACCTGGAATACATACATCATCATATCGATGGCGTAACGGAAGAGGAACATCATCAGATCGATTACCGACTAACGACGATCCGCAATGAAATCGAAAAAGAGTTGAGTAAAATAGGTAGAGAAAATTTTCAACATATAGACGACCTCTCTCGAGGAAAATTTACGGATGAGACTTTTGAAGAATCAATGGCATTCTTGAAAAAACTAAAAGCTTACTACAATCTGAAATTCAAGAAAGAAGACGCGAAAAAGAGAGCGCTCATCAAAAATATGACGGAGGCACCAAACGGATCCAAGTCATTCAAAGATTTCCGATATGCTCATGAAAATGACGCGATCAGTCTCCTAGTGAAAAACACAAGCACCGAGCACCGGATACTCGAAAATAACAACACGCTCATCCAAAAATTGTACCCCATCTATATGGACCCTGAGTTTCCAACACACTCTCTTGATTTTCGCACACAGTTTTATCTGCCGACTAAGCATTTTCTGGGGACTCGTATTGATACATTAGTTTTTAATAACCTGATCATTTGGACTATGACGGTCTTTCTCTTGATTGCGTTGTATTTTCGATGGCTCAAAAAAGTTATCTCCGGTTTCCCTAGGCGATAGTGTTTTTCTTTCTCTCTAAGGTACTATACTTTCTAGCCAGTCCATTTAGCTGGATTGGGTTATGTCTCATTGGTCTCTTCTTATACAGAAAACACACAAAGGCAAGAAAGTATTTCAGCGTCGCTGCTGTTGTCCTCTATCTATTTTTTTCTAACCCATTCATCGCCAATCTTGCCATGAGGTCCTGGGAGACGTATCCAACGAAGATAGCATCTCAATACAGGTTTGGCGTGGTCCTTACAGGTATGGTGAATCAGCAGGTCAAGGTGAAAGGGCAATTCCATTTCAATGAAAGTGTGGATAGAATCACAGAAGCTTGCCGATTGTTTCAGAATGGCGTTATTCAGACCATAATAATAACTGGTGGTTCGGGAACACTAGGTGAAAATGAGCTCAGAGAAAGTCCTGTTCTCAAGACATTCCTCTCACAAATGGGTATTCCCGATAGCGCAATTATTATCGAAAATCAGTCCAGGAATACTTATGAAAACGCTAAACTCACTAAACCAATTGTCGGTAATGAACGGATATTAATGATCACATCTGCCTTTCACCAGCGCAGGGCTTCGGCTTGTTTTCTAAAGCAGCAAATCCAATTTGACCCCTACCCCGTAGATTTCAGATCTGAGCGAGTCAGGCTCACATGGGACCAATTAACACCAAGTGTTATGGCGATCAAGGGCTGGGACATCATATTTAAGGAAATGCTGGGATACGTCGCATACTGGATCGTTGACTACCTATAAACTAAAAAGAGCCGGTCGGTCAGACCAGCTCCTAACAACATATTTCTTTTGAAGAAGATCCTATTCTTTGGTCTCTTTCTTGGCTTTAGTCTCTTTCTTAGGAGCTGCCTTTTTTGCAGGCGCTTTTTTCTTAGCAGCAGGTTTTTCCGAAGTTTCAGCTTTCGGCTTCTTAGCCGGAGTAGCCTCAACTACTTCTTCTTTCTTGGCTTTAGGGGCTTCCGCCTTAGGAGCTGCTTCTTTCTTGGGCTCCTCCTTTTTCTCAACTTTCTTAGACTTGGCAGCTGACTCGAATTCCGCTTTTATAGCCTCAATATCAACATTCTTGATTACTGGCTTGGTAGAAAGGCGCTTAATTGTATTTACTCTCTTCTTCGCTACGGTCTTGTTTTTTCTTCCTTTTCTTTCTAATCTAGTTACTGCCATTTTCTTCTGAGATCGATTAATCAGGGCGCAAATTTATGGGATTATGTAGTTTTGTCCAAGAAATTCCAAAGGTCTTCAAGTGCAAAAACCATCTATTCCCAAAGGAACCCGTGATTTCGGCCCAGAAGTGGCATTAAAGCGGAGTTTTATAATCTCTAAAATCAAAAAAAACTTTGAAAAATATGGCTTTCTGCCTATTGAAACGCCCTCTATAGAAAACTTATCGGTTCTGATGGGGAAATACGGAGATGAGGGTGACCAACTGCTATTCAAAATCCTGAATTCCGGAGATTTCCTAAAAAAAACAACAGAGACTGATTATACCAGCAGCAGGAACCTACTTCCCAAAATCTCTGAAAAAGGATTGAGATATGATCTAACAGTTCCCTTTGCCAGGTTCGTGGCAATGAACCAGCACAACATTACTTTTCCTTTTAAACGATACCAAATCCAACCTGTCTGGCGTGCAGACCGCCCTCAGAGAGGACGCTACCGGGAGTTTTATCAATGTGATGCAGACATTGTCGGGACAAACTCTAATTGGAATGAGGTTGAGCTAACGCTTCTCATTCATGATGTTTTCAATGACCTTGGATTAGAAGGTTTCATCTTGAAGATCAACCATCGTGAGGTGCTATTCTCCGTCGCAAAATATCTGGGCCTGGCGGGGAAAGAAGTATCATTTTGTATGATAATTGACAAAATCGATAAGATCGGAGCGGAAAAAGTGACTGAAGAGATTCTTCTGATCGGAGGAAATAAAGCCAAGGTTCAGGCATTTATTTCGCTTCTCGATGAGGATACCGATAGTCAACAAAAACTGTTACAACTTGAAGGCATTATCGGTGAAAATAAGGGCGTTTCAGAGCTAAAGCTCTATTTCGAAACATTATCTAGATTTCCAGACCGAAATCTGCAAGTAGAATTGGATTGGAGTCTTGCAAGAGGGCTGACTTACTACACTGGAATGATTTACGAAGTCAAGCCTACCTCAGTACAAATGGGAAGCATCACCGGCGGAGGTAGATATGATAATTTAACAGGCATGTTTGGTCTACCCGGTGTCTCAGGAATCGGCATATCCTTTGGATTAGATAGGATTTACGACGTTCTGGAGGAACTCAAGCTCTTTCCTGAGATGGAACACTTCAATACGCAAATCCTCATTGTTCATTTTGATCAGGCTACTTTTGACCATGGTAGTATTCTTTTAGATCAATTGAGAGCAGCATCTATTCGCGCGGAAATCTATCCAGACCAAGCCAAACTTAAGAAACAACTCAACTATGCCGACAAATTACGTATACCATTCGTTCTGCTCATAGGGGACGAAGAGTTAAGTACCGGAGAATACGCTTTGAAAGACATGAAATCAGGAGGTCAGGAACGGCACACTTTCGATGGAATCTTACGAAAATTCAAATAGACCTTCTAAATTGTCGTTCGTATAATACGTTCTAGGTCTATCTATGTGAGGTTTGCTTTTTCCATATGGGGATTGATCAGTATGCTTTCTTTGTCAGCTCAAACCATTTCAAACGGAGGGAGGTTTTCTGCTGACTATCAGTTGGGCTGTGTCCCATTTACAGTGCATCTGACCCCGCAGGATACTTTCGGCAACATCACTCGAGTGTATACTTATGAGAATAGCCTAACTGAGAAAGCTGACACTTTTCATACTTATACGATGCCCGGGGTTTACACCATTGTACAATCCGTAGGCGTCGATGTCAGTCCCAAAGAAGATTCCATTGTCATCGAAGTAGTCGAGTCACCGGAGCCATCGTTCCAAATATTTGCTTGCGAACCCAATGATATCTTTGTTTTTGTGGATGATCAGTATTACGACTACTTCGAGATATCATATGATGGTAATCCTACGGATACAGTTCCAAAAGGAAATGCAGGGATATCACACTCTTTTGCTAACAGTGGGACTCATTCTGTTACTGTCGAAGGTTTCTTCGACAATGGCGCTCCAAATTGTAATACTGCTACCAGCTTTGTCTCAATAGCGCCACTCGTCAATAACGCCGTCATCAACCAGATAGACTACGAACTAATCTGCGCAGATAACCTAACGGTAACTTTAGATTTTACCGCCGCAATTGGAGTGCGCTATAGCATTAACAAAAATGAAGACAATGGTCTCTTTGAAGAAGTCTTTAGTGGAGGTCTTACCAATAGTCCTCTTGTTTTGCAAAACATAGCAATCGATACTAACAGCACGGAAGTCTGTTTCCAAATCGATGCTCTTTCACCCTGCTCCGGAGCAGTTATCTCAGGCACTCCTTTTTGTCAAAGTATTTCTACAGAAAGCTTTTCTGCTCTTTCTCAAGCCTATGCCACTTATATAACAAGTGATATCCAAATCAATTTTACCCAAAACAGCATCGGTACTTACGAAGCTCTGCGACAAAGAGAAAATGAAGGGTTTCTAACAATCGACACTATTTTTGATGGATTTATTGATCGGTCCGTTTCACCCTCCAGAGCTTATCAATATCAACTCAACTTTCAGGACACCTGCAATTCCATTTCAGAATCAGTTCTCATTGCTCCACCACATCTGATCGACAATGCTTTAGGGCCCAATCGATATGAGTTATTTTGGGTAGCTCCAGAAAACAACATCACTACACCTCCCCTACATCGACTTGTAGTAAGAGACCTATCTGATACCACCAATACGCTCGTAATTTCTAACCCAGCCAGTCCACAGGAATTAGGTCTGGAGGAAAGCTATGGAAGACTACAGGAAATACGACTGGAAACAGTCTATTCAGATCTGGGAATTAACCTTTTGTCAAATCCAATTGTCAAACGCTATGAGTATAGCGTTTTTGTACCTTCCGCTTTTTCACCGGATGGAGACGACCTAAATGATGTTTTAGAAATCTTCGGGCCAATCGAAAGTGATTTTCAGATGCGAATATTCAATCGCTGGGGAAAAGAGGTCTTTAGAAGCACTTCAGCTACAAATTTCTGGGATGGAACATTTGAAGGGGAAAAAGCACCAGAAGGCGGGTATGTATATACCGTCGATTTTTCGAACCGATTCGGAGAAAAATTCAAGCAACAAGGTAGTTTTGCACTCATAAGAAAGTAGAACGCGTATGTTTGATATGATGAAAATGATGGGCAAGATCAAAGAGGTGCAGGAAAAAATGAAGGAAGCCCAAGTCAGCTTATCCAATATCACAGTAGAGTCGGAATCAGGAGCGGGAATGGTCAAGGTCACTGTGAACGGCAAAAAACAATTGGTTAAGTTAGATATTGATGATAGTATCCTTACCTCTGACGACAAGCAACTAGCCACGGACCTGATCATCGCTGCAGTAAACAAAGGAGTGGAAGAAGCGGAGCAAAAAGCACAAGAACACATTAAGAAATCGACTGAGGGGCTAATGCCAAATATTCCGGGCCTTGACCTAAACAACCTGGTCTAATGCCATCAGTCGCCGTAGTTATTCTCAACTACAACGGAAAAGCCTACTTACAACAGTTTGTACCAAGTCTGATCGCCCACAACTCGGGTTATGAAATTATCATTGCGGACAATGCTTCGACAGATGACTCTCTAGATTTTTTAGCACAAAATCACCCTGAGATCAGAATTATACGGTTGCTAGAAAATCATGGATTTGCTGGTGGTTATAACCACGCGTTGAAACAAGTAAAATCCGATTACTATATCCTCCTCAACTCGGATGTTGAAGTCACACCAAGTTGGCTTGACCCCATGCTTGACTTCCTGGAGCGGCATCAGAACTACGCGGCCTGCCAACCGAAGATACTGGCATATCATAACCAGGATACATTTGAATATTCCGGAGCCGCCGGAGGCTTTTTGGACGCTTTGGGATACCCCTACTGTCGAGGGAGGATATTTCAAGACCTCGAAGTCGATAAGGGACAATATGATAACACAATTGATATATTCTGGGCTTCTGGTGCCTGTATGATGATCCGGGCGCATATTTATCATCAGGCCGGTGGGTTAGACCAGGATTTTTTTGCGCACATGGAGGAAATAGACCTGTGCTGGAGAATCCATTCATCCTCTCAAAAAATTGCTTGCGTACCACAGTCCTCAGTATATCATGTCGGAGGGGGTACACTTGCTGCTGTTAGCCCTAGGAAGACTTTCCTTAATTTTAGAAATGGGCTTTCTCTTATCATTAAAAATCTCCCTGGAACTCAATTGTTATGGAAGCTACCTCTGCGACTATTATTAGATCAATTAGCAGCTTTGAAGTTCCTGTTAGACGGGAAACCTAAGCATTTCCTGGCGGTCTATCAGGCGATCTGGCATTTTGTCTTGAATAGAATGGTTGGGGATATTCGAAAAAGAGGTCAATCACCTGTAGGGGTTTCCGTAAATCTCAGACACTCAAAATCCATCGTATTGGATTACTTCTTGAAAGGACGAAAAAAGTTTAGTGACCTAGTAGTACCAAAGTGAATTATACCGACGACGAAGCAGTTTTCTGAAATTCATAATAAATGCCAGACCCAGATATAAGATAACTGGTGATCCAAAGGTCAAAAAAGAGGAGTAAATGAAGAACAATCTGATGCTGGAGGTTGGCACGTTTAGCTTCTCTCCTAGCCTTGTACACACTCCAAACGCATATTTCTTAAAAAACTCTTGCATTTCGATAGCTGTTTGAAACAATTATAGCAAAGATAATCCTAAAGCTTCGTTTTTGTTAACGTCCAAATTTAACTAATACTTATTTTTAGCTATTATTGCGGTAGTGAAATTAATCGTTATTTCAAGTTTTTGAAAAAACAGTAACATAGTAAAAGATGATCAAAATGAAACATTTCAACCTAGCGATTGCACTTCTCTTAAGTGCTGCTTTCTTTTCTGGTTGTACTTTGCAGAAAATGGTAAAGCTGGCCGCAGATCAAGATCTACAGGTTGATCCTAATCCACTTGAAGTACATGGAGGAAAAGTACCTTTTGCGGTTTCTGCCGTTTTGCCTCCTAAGATGTTGCCAAAAGGCAAGGTTTATACCCTTACCACCATCTATAAGTACGGTGATCAATCAGTTGAAGTGGGTTCCGTAGAGTTCAAAGCTGATGACTTCCCAAACAGCAGTACTTCACCTTCGAGAAAAAGCGAAGATTTCTCTTTCAACTACCAGGATGGCATGAATCCGGGCAAGCTTTTCTTGAAAGGTACAGCTAAAGATCCGAGAAACGGCAAGACTCTGGATGGTCCTGAAATGGAAGTGGCCCCAGGTCTAATCGTTACTTCAATGGCTGTTAAAGATGTTTACCTTGCTTCATTTGCAGATCATGGTTACAATGATCAAGAAGAACTTATTCCGACTAACGTTAATTTCTTCTTCCCGCAGGGTAGCTCTGTATTAAGTTCAGGACTGAAAGTGGACGGTGAGACTAACCGTGCCAAGCAAAGCAATCTTTCTGCTTTCATAGCAGAGAAAAATGTAACGAAAACAGTAACTATAACAGGTACTCACTCTCCTGAAGGTAGCGAAAGAATCAACAGTGGCCTTTCTAATGACAGAGCCAAGAGAATTGAAAGCTACTATAGAAAACAAATGCGCCGATACGACTACAAAGGCTTAGCAGACTCTATTGAGTTTATCTTGAAGCCAGTAGTAGAAGATTGGGCTGCATTCAAAGCTGCATTGAGAGAATATGAAGGTGTTTCTGATGACGCTAAGAGCCAAATGACCAGAATAGTAGATGGTACTGGTACATTCGAAGACAAAGAGAAACAACTTCAGAAAATAGACGGATATAAGAAGGTATTTGATGACCTATATCCTGGCTTACGTTCCGCAAAAACAGAAATACTGACTGTTAAGCCTAAGAAGTCCGCTGCTGAGATTGCCGTATTATCAAAACTTATCGTTTCTGGCGATGCTAAGCCTGATACGCTATCTGATGAGGAGTTCTTGTACTCAGCTACTTTGACACCTTCTCTGGAAGAAAAAGAAGCTATCTACATGGCGGCTACAAAAAGAGGTGGTAGCTGGATTGCCCACAACAACCTCGCTGCTGCTTATCTAGCAAAAGCTAAGGCTGGTGAAGGTGATAAGAACAAGCTTGTAGAAGATGCGCTGACTCAACTTGAGATCGCTGCCAACAAAAACAAAACAGCCGAAGTAGCTGCTAACATGGGGTCTGGATACTTGATGCAAGGTGAGTATTCCAAAGCTTACGAAGCTCTTGGAGAAGCTGAGTCACTTTCTCCTTCAAACAACCTAAAAGCTGAAATCAATGGCTTAAAAGGTGCTATCGAGATTAGAATGGGTGAGTACGACAAAGCGAAAGCTTCTTTTGCCAATGCTAAATCAGCAGATAAAGTGAACTTTGACAGAGGTCTTGTTAACTTGCTTTCTAAAGATTATGCAGCTGCCAACACCGGCTTTGACGGTGCTACTGATGGAACTATCGCGGCAGATGCATACTACTACAAAGCTGTAACCGCCGCCCGCTCAGGAAACGCTTCCGATGTGATCAGCAATCTGAAAGAAGCAGTAGCTAAAGACAGCGACCTGAAAGACAAAGCACTTAACGACCTTGAGTTTGTTAACTTTGCTGACGCTGTAGGACAAGCTATCCGCTAAATCAGAAAAAAATATTGACAACTTAAAAGCCTCCTCAATGGGGGCTTTTTTTATGTTTCATCGTCTCAACTTTAGTGCTTAGTACTTAATTTAGTGGCGCGAAAAATCAACTGTATAAATGCGAGAAATACAATTCAGAGAAGCTCTAGGAGAAGCCATGTCAGAAGAGATGAGAAGAGATGAGAAGATCTTCCTTATGGGCGAAGAAGTGGCAGAATACAACGGCGCGTACAAAGTGAGTCAGGGAATGCTGGATGAATTCGGCGCCAAACGAGTTATTGATACGCCTATTGCTGAGTTGGGCTTTGCAGGCGTGGGTGTTGGGGCTGCTATGAATGGCTTGCGTCCCATCATTGAATTTATGACCTTCAATTTCTCGCTGGTAGCAATTGATCAAGTTATCAACAGTGCGGCCAAAACAATGTCCATGTCTGGCGGCCAGTATAATGTACCCATTGTATTTAGAGGCCCTACTGGCAACGCAGGTCAACTGAGCTCTCAGCACTCTCAAAACTTTGAGAACTGGTATGCGAATACCTCTGGACTAAAAGTAGTCGTGCCTTCTAACCCTTACGATGCCAAAGGCCTCTTAAAATCAGCAATTCGTGACGACGACCCCACAATTTTCATGGAGTCTGAGCTGATGTACGGAGACAAAGGAGCCGTACCTGAAGAAGAGTATATCCTCCCGATTGGGGAAGCTAATATCACCAGGAATGGAGATTCAGTAACGCTAATCTCTTTTGGAAAAATGATGAAGGTAGTCAATGAGGCTGCAGACGAGCTAGCAAAAGATGGCATAAATGCAGAAGTGATCGACTTGAGATCAGTTAGACCTATTGACTATCCTACAATCATAGAATCTGTAAAGAAGACCAACAGGTTAGTCATCGTGGAAGAGGCATGGCCATTGGCTTCCATTTCAACGGACATTAGTCATCAGGTACAGCGACACGCTTTTGATCACTTGGATGCCCCAATTCACAGGGTAAATAGTAGAGACCTTCCACTACCATATGCTCCCACTCTAATTGAGGAGATATTACCAAACGTGAAACGTACGATAGAAGCGGTAAAATCTGTTACATACGCTTAAAAGCGATGAACTGAAGCAAATTCTAAGTTTAGCAGATGGGTGATGGATTGAGGAAAGGGTCACCCATTAAGTAAGTTGCCTAATGCTTTGGCACCTCCCATCTTGTTCATCGTCTTCATCATCTTACGCATCTGAGCAAACTGCTTGAGTAGTTGATTGACTTCCTGTATAGATGTCCCACTTCCATTAGCAATTCGTTGTCTTCTACTACCATCGATAATGTCGGGATTCTCCCGCTCTTTGGGAGTCATAGACTTAATGATCGCCTCAACAGGTTTCAATTGATCATCGTCTATATCAATGTCCTTGACAGCTTTACCAACACCGGGAATCATGCCCATCAAGTCCTTTAGGCTACCCATCTTCTTGATTTGCTCCATTTGCTTCAGAAAATCATCAAAACCGAATTGATTCTTCTTGATCTTCTTATTGAGCTTTCGGGCCTCTTCTTGATCAAAATTTTGCTGAGCACGCTCGACTAACGTCAATACATCACCCATTCCCAGGATTCTATTCGCCATCCTATCGGGATGGAACAAGTCGATAGCATCCATCTTCTCACCTGTACTGATATACTTGATAGGCTTCGTAACCTCTTTCCTTACGGAAAGTGCCGCCCCACCCCGGGTATCGCCATCTAACTTGGTAAGGACAACACCATCAAAATTGAGACGTTCATTAAAAACCCTAGCAGTATTGACCGCATCCTGGCCTGTCATAGCATCCACTACAAAAAGCGTCTCGGAAGGATTGATTGCCTTCTTGACAGCTTCAATCTCATTCATCATCTCCTCATCCACAGCCAATCGACCTGCGGTATCGATGATGATAGATTTCTTGCCATTTTCTTTGGCATATTTAACGGCACTCTTCGCTATGGCTACTGCATCTTTATTGTCAGGCTCAGCATACACTTCTACTCCAATCTGCTCGCCAAGTACCTTGAGCTGATCAATTGCCGCTGGTCGGTAAATGTCGCAAGCGGCCAGAAGGACAGATTTGCCTTGTTTCATAATAAGATTAGCCAACTTCCCAGAGAAAGTGGTCTTACCAGAGCCTTGGAGTCCAGAAATAAGAATAGTATTGGGATTACCATCCAGGTTTACTGGAGTATGAGTCTCACCCATAAGCGTAGTAAGCTCCTCAGCAACAATCTTCGTCAAAAGCTGCCCAGGAGAAACTGCAATAAGGACATCGCGACCAAGGGCCTTTTCCTTGATGTTGTCAGTAACTTCTTTAGACACCTTATAATTGACATCAGCGTCGATCAAGGCTCTCCTGATTTCCTTGACAGTGCTGGCTACATTGATCTCTGTGATCTTACCCTGGCCCTTTAGGGTTTTAAAGGCCTTGTCAAGCTTTGTACTTAAATTATCAAACATCTAATCTATACCTTCGGTAAGGGCACAAAATTAACCATATTGAATTTGAGTTAATCACAACTATCCTAAGCATTTTTTGAATACCATGTGACATTGTATGGCCCGTTGCCATATCGATAACATAGTCTTGAGCAGGCTTTTCTTTGGACCAGCTTTTGGATCCTGCTCCAAACAATTAAGATCAGATCAAATACGAGTTGCAGTCAGGTGTATGTGCGTAGCTTGGATATGAGTAAAATATAAAGGGCGGTAGTTCCGTCTGAACAATCGCCCTTTTCAACATTAAGAATCAGCTATAGTTACTCACTATTTGAAAGCAAACATATCCATGGTCCTCTATTTGCACTGGCCATTTTAGATCAACCCCTACTTTCAACAACTTAACTAGACGTTTGACTCGATAAGACACCCCTGATCTCCTGCGAAATTCATATTTCAATAGAAGATGTAACCTTTCTATTTCAAACTAGTATTATTTATATATAAGTACCTTGCATTACCAAATAATCAAAAACTCATGAAATCATTTGTACTACACTCTTTACTGGCAGCGGTCGCCTTAACCCTTTGTTCCTTTTCAACTACTGCACAATCCAAGATTAAGGAAAAGGATATCATAGGTACCTGGAAGCTCTACATTGCTTACGAGGACGAAATGGAAGAGGAAATAGACGAAGAAGAAAGCGTATTGGGAAAAATTCTACTAAAAAGTGTCTCCGGATTTGTAGAAGGCTTACTCGATAATATAGAAATCTATTTCGAGTTTGAAGAAAACAACCGAGCACGCATCACTGTCAGTGCTTTTGGTTCGGAAGAGATCGAGTATACCGAATGGCGAATCAACCGACGAGGTGAATTGATATTGGAAGATGGTGGTAATGTAAATGTCGGAGACGACGATATCTGGTTGCTAGAAAATGGCAGACTCGTTGCTTATGATAGGGGTGGACATGACAAAGATCAGGACGATATTTATATGATTCGGGTGAATTAATGGAAATACCAAAAATCAGGTATTGCTTTTAACAAGCAGGCGGCTTAGATTTGTAATTCGTAATTACTTGATGTTTTCATTGAGTGATTCACAACTAAGTCGCCACAGTCATGTCACGAAGACAACGTATATCTACCTTTTTGGTAAAGGTAATTGTCTACTCTATTCTCATGTTTTTCCTGGGATTTAACGGAGGGAACAGGGTAGAGAAAATGATTACTAATAGCATCAGCAGCCTTCATTTTTCATTATTCACGCCCTAAATACAATACCTCTTATTTCTTTAAAATAGATTTGAGGTCTGCAGGTGAGTAATTGATAGATTTAAGTGTTTTGTTGTCGCCTTCACGGTATACCAAGTATTTTCCGTCTACTTCCTTATAATAGCAAGGCGTATTTCTCTTGGTGCTATAATATTCGACAGTATCCTCTGCCTCTTTTACTGTTTCACATGCTTTGCTCATATTAGACCGCTGTACTTCTTCAAACAAGGTCCTGAACTTTTCTCCCAAACCAAACTCTAGTACTGCTCCTGACAATACATATTGAATGTCACATAAAGCATCAGCCACTTCCACAAGATCGCCATCTTGTATGGCCTCCTCAAGCTCTTTCAGTTCTTCTGATATCAAAGACACTCTAAGCGAACATCTCTCCGGTGACGGAATCTGTGGCTCATCCAAGATTGGATGTTTAAAAGTTTTGTGAAAAGAGGCTACCTGATTTAGGGGATCAATTTTATCCATGTTAAGTTAAAACTATAATGTACTAAAGATTTTTCTTCTCCTTACGGATTGCCAGAGTCAAGAAGTAGAGAAAGCCTCCGACTACTATTAACAGATTGACGCACATGCTAATAATGGACAAACTACTCATTGCTTGGCAAATTTTTTGTATAGGAATGCGTTGATCGACAGCCCTACGATTAATACCAGCCCCCATTGAGTGACAATAGAGGCATTGCTATATACATCCAACAGGTGCCAACGTCCATTTTCATCAAACCAGGGATAACTACTGTACCCTTGAGACATCCACCAATAGATCAACACCACGCCTATCAGTAGATTGATATAAACAAAAACAGAAAAATAGACATTGGAAATCCTGATATCGGAGTCTCCATCAATAAATGCTTTTTTGAATGCTATGGGCCCATGCAGGGCTACAGCAAATAAGATAAAAAGTCCGGTGAGTATGAGGCCAAGCCCCCAGACCCAGTCCTGATTGGTGAAGTAGTCTAAGGAATAGGCTGAAGGAAAACCAAACAACACAAAGAGTAGTAACACAAAAACGATAGACTGACGGCGGGTAATGCCAAGGTCGAGGATATTTCGTTGTAGCAATTCGATCATAGGAAGAAATGAGCTAAAGGCAGCCACGAAAAGCGCCAAGAAGAACACAACTGCCAAAAATTCTCCAGCCGGTAACTCACTGAACAACTTGGGAATAATAGTAAAGGTCAAAGCCTGGTTGCCACTTTGCAGATAGCTAATTGCAGCTTGATCACTAGCAGATAGGGCAAATACTGCTGGAAGGATGGCCATCCCCGATAAAAGCGAGGCAGTATTATTGCCAAATGCCCCAATAAATGTATTCAATGTCACGTCTTCTCCGGATCTCGAGTATGAGGATAGTGTCATCATAAGACCCCACCCTGCGCCAGTTGACCAGGCCGATTGTGATAGTGCCTCAATCCATATCTTAGGGTTGCTGAAATGATCAAAATCAACAGCAAACATATACTCAAGTCCACGTAGACCATTCTCCATGTTGAGCACCACCAGTACAATCAAAAACAATAAGACAAACAAGCTAGGTATCAACACCTTATTGGCTCGCTCCAGCCCTCTTTCTATTCCTCTGGCTAGCAAGACTATTCCAGTAACTACAACCAGTATGAAGATGACAATGGTGACCCAGTTGCCATTAGAAATCACTGCCCAAAAACCATCAAGCCAGTTAGCATCAACTGACAGTTTTTCCCTCAACGTGGGGCCTCCTGATATAGTATCAAACAAATTTCCAAATGAAAATCCCAGGTAACGAAGCGCCCAGGAAGTGACTACTGCATAGTAAAAAGCTATTCCCAGGGTACAAATGGTAATGAAAAAGCCCAGGAAAGTATACTTCTTGCCGGCAAACCTGGCATAGGATCCAATCACGCCATTTCTGAATTGCTTGCCTATAGCGAACTCGCTCAAAAGCAAAGGAATGGACCAGACAAACAGAAAAACAATCCAAAGGATAATGAAAGCGCCACCATATTGTCCGGCTAACCTTGGGAAACGCCACAGGTTGCCCGCTCCAATAGCCATACCCAAGGAGGCAAGTACTATCCCCCAGCGACTACTAAACTGTTCCGTTTTAGACATTGACCAGTACTACCAATGTCGCCAAAGATATGGAATCTTTTCAGACCATTCTCTACTCGTCTTTGAGCGTGGTAGCCGGGTTGATCAGTGCGGAAGTAATAGTACGATGACTGATCGTCACTAAAGCAATAATCAAAGTAGCTAAGAAGGCAAAGACAAAAAAGTCAAGGCCAATGCTTATTCTATAAGAATAACTCTGGAGCCAGTTATCTAAAGTAAAATAGGCTATAGGACAAGCGACGATAAAAGCGATCAACATCAGGGAAATAGTCTCCTTTGAAAACAAGCCAAGTATATTAAGGGCGGAGGCTCCTAAAACCTTTCGTACACCTATTTCTTTCACTCTATTGAGTGCTACAAATGAAATCAAACCATAAAGCCCCAAACATCCGATGACAATAGAAATCAATGAGAATATGCGCATCAAGGTTGAAATGCTCTCCTCCAACTCATAGCGTTCTCTAATCTGGTCATCCAAAAAGTCAAAAGAAGTAACATACTCAGGGTAGATTTCTTCCCAAGTAGCTCTAAAATAATCCAAAGCTGCCTTAATACCCGATTTGGAAGTACTAGAAGTCTTAAAAGACACCTCGTAAAATACAGAAGGATCATAGATTAGCAGCGTATACGTGAGCTCCTCATCCAGGGAGTAGGTATGAAAATTCTCTACTACACCTACGATAGTTTTATCACCCTTCCATCCTGAGCTCAGTTTCTCCCCAATGACCTCGCCATACCTATCCTTAAATCCCATGAGGTCCGCGACCTTGCGATTGATTACAGTGTGTTTAGCACTATCCTCTTTGCTGAGAAAGTTTCCGGCTAGTAGTTCCAAATCAAAAAAATCCTGGTACCGC
>JAHCMJ010000002.1 GCA_019192485.1 Cyclobacteriaceae bacterium HetDA_MAG_MS6
TTATGTCGGTGAGATTAGCAAACGGCAACTGCAAAGTGATGAGGAAAAGTATTATCGCCAAGGAGATATTGTGGGGATCAGTGGGATTGAGCAGCGCTATGAGAAGTTTTTGAGAGGAAAAAGAGGGGTGTCCTATAAGATTGTAAATGTGCGTGGTTCGGTTCAGGGCCAATTTCGAGATGGAGCATTTGATAGTATTCCCGTTCCAGGTGACCAACTCCAACTTACCATTGACCTGCCGCTGCAACAATATGCAGAGCGATTGATGGAAGGAAAAATAGGTAGTGTAGTTGCTTTGGACCCGAGAACAGGAGAAATTTTGGCTTTCGTCTCGGCTCCGTCTTATGACCCCAACCTATTTTCGGGTCGACTGTTTTCTGAGAATTATGGTGATATCCAAAAGGACAGTCTAAAACCACTTTTCAACAGACCTCTTCAGGCCATGTACCCTCCTGGTTCCATGTTCAAACCGGTTCAAGCACTTATTGCTATGCAAGAAAAGAGATTGTCTGCTAAAGAGGAAATTTTCTGTGATGGTTCCCTTATCGGCGATCTGGCGCCTCCGGGTAAATATGATGTGGTCAAAGCTATTACCTGGTCATCCAACAACTACTTTGTGAAAATATTTAGAAGAGTGATCCAACAGGGTGAAAATCCAAGTCCGTTTATCGATTCGCGGATTGGCATGGAGAAATGGGTCAACTATCTGGAGAACTTCGGTCTTGGGAGTCCGCTGGGTATAGACCTGGCCAATGAAAAAGGCGGACTGATACCGGGTATCTCTGTTTACGATAAGATATATGGCCGCAACCGATGGAAATTCTCCAATATCTATTCGTTGAGTATTGGTCAAGGCGAGATTCTTGTGACGCCTTTACAAATGGCCAACCTGGGAGCTATTTTTGCGAATAAGGGGTATTATTTTACCCCTCACCTAGTCAAATCTATTGGGGACAGCTTATTGGCCTATTCTCAGCAAGATGTAGGTATCGAATCACATCATTACGAACCGGTGATCAACGGACTAGAGCAGGTGGTCATCGCAGGATCAGCGAGAAGGGCATACATCCCTGATTTGCAGATCTGTGGCAAAACAAGCACAGTGCAAAATCCTCACGGTGAGGATCACTCAGGATTTATGGGATTTGCCCCTTTGGAAGATCCTCAAATAGCAGTTGCCGTGTATGTCGAAAATGCTGGTTGGGGAGGTCGGGCTGCGGCATCAACAGCAAGTCTGCTGATCGAAAAGTACGTCAGAGGTCATATTACCCGGTCGTGGATAGAAAACTATGTGTTGAAAGGAGATTTCGCCGATGAGAAACGAACAGCTGTCGAGTCGAATTGATTGGTTCACCATATTGCTCTATTTATTTATGGTTTTTGGTGGGTGGCTAAGTATCTATGCTGCTGATTATGATCCAGATACATCGGCAAGTATTTTTCAGCTGAGCCAAAACTCCGGGAAACAGCTTTTGTGGATTGGCACTTCCGGCATTCTAGCCCTCATTGTAATATCCCTGGATTCGAAATTCTTCCCATCCTTTGCCTACGTCATCTACGGTTTTTTTATCATTCTATTGATAGGAGTTCTGTTTTTTGGGAAAGAAATTGCCGGGTCTAAATCGTGGTTTGCCATCGGGAGCTTCAGATTACAGCCTTCAGAATTTGCAAAGTTTGCAACCGTTTTGGCAATGGCAAGACTTTTTGAAACGAGTCTGAAACTCACTCACTTGCGTGATCTATTAAAAGCCGTTGCTGTCTTTGCTGTACCGGCAGGACTCATCATACTGCAGGGAGACATGGGATCAGCATTGGTATATGTAAGCTTGGTCTTAGTCCTGTTTCGCGAAGGAATGTCACCTATCCTCATGGTTTCGGCGATTGTCATCGGGCTACTCTTTATCATGACATTACTAGTCAATCAGACCGTTCTGATAGTTGGGATTGTAGTGATCGGACTGGTCCTTATTGGATTGATAGCACGATCCATCACCAAGGGTGCCATAGTCGCTGCAGGAGTGATACTTGCCTTAGGTATAGTCAAAAGTGTAGATTTTGTGATGACTGATGTCCTAAAACCTCATCAACAAAAGCGGATACTATTCCTGGTAAATCCAAATATCGATCCGTTAGGGATCGGATGGAATGTAACTCAATCTAAAATTGCCATAGGCTCTGGAGGACTTACTGGCAAAGGATTCCTAAACGGCACTCAAACAAAATTTGACTTTGTACCTGAGCAATCCACTGACTTTATTTTCTGTACTATTGGCGAGGAGCATGGCTGGTTGGGAAGTCTAGTTCTATTGGTGGCTTTCGCGGTCTTCTTATTACGCATATTAACAATTGCCGAAAGACAAAAATCAACCTTTGCGCGAGTTTACGGCTATGGTGTGGCTTCGATTTTCTTCTTTCACATTGGTGTAAATATTGCCATGACCATTGGTTTATTCCCGGTAATTGGAATCCCTCTTCCTTTTTTTAGCTATGGAGGGTCCAGTCTTTGGGCGTTCACCATTTTACTTTTCATCCTATTAAAACTTGACGCTCACAGGATGCAGATTTTAGTTCGTAGGTAGAGCTTATCGAAATTTTCTAAAGATCACTTTGAGCAGTTCCTTAACTTCATCAGAATTCATATCCCAATCTCGATCTTTGGCATAGCTTTGCACCAGGAATTCAACGGCATCATCAAATGTATCAAGCTGCTCCACATGATGAATAGCTTGCTGGAAGTCATCATTGCTGCCATCAAAAAGCTCTTGAGCAAACATATAACGATGATTAATGGAAATAGCTTCCATGATACTATTGACTTTTTGATTTTCCAGGTGGTCACCTATGGTCTCTACTTTCGCCTGAAACTCTTCGTTGACCGTTCTTGTCTCATCTTCAAAATGAGCATTCACTGATTCCTCTGTGAGTTCCTCATCAACTTCAGGTTCCTCCTCCTCTTCATTTATAGATTCCTCCGCCTGCTGCATGGTGGTGACTACATGCTCCGGCTCAAGGGACTCTTCGTCTATTTCCAAATCATCTTCTAAAGTCAAATCATCTACTTGTGAATCATCTATGGACGCCGGTTCATTGATAACATTTTTATCTTTTTCGAAAAAATCCTCAGCCGCTACAGGGGATACACTCGAAAGTTGATTGGAAAGATCATGAATAACATTTTGGAGATCGAGCTGATCAAAATACATTGCTCCTTTGTCCAAGACATCAGATGTGCTACTTCCAATGACTTGTTGAAAAAAATCCTGAAAGTCTTCCTTCATGACTTTGAGGTACTTCAGAAAGTGCTTGGCTGTTTTGTCCGTAAAAACTGTTCCAGCTCTAGGTTCAAGTTCGACCTGTAGGTACTGAACAGGATCCAGATGGATAAGGATAGTCTCATGAGTAGCTCGATCAAGCAACGGCTTCAAAGCCTCTGACCCAACCTGAATATGTTGAGACAGCACATTCATAAACTGCACCATAGCTTTACGCACCTCTGTAGCCTTATAATTAAAATATGGACTATCAAGCTGCTTGATCTCCGCTTGCCAGTTACTAAACAACTGCTTTAGCACAAAGAAATTGATCTGCTTAACAGGAGTCAGATTGATGAGTTCCTTTCCTGAGAGAGTCTCCCCTTCATTGAAGGAAGTTGCTATAATTTTGTCGACGAACGAATTTTTGTATTGTGCTAAAAACGCCTCATCAAGTTTCCTACTCATTCTTATCTATTTAGGAAATGGCTCAGATTGTTATTGAAAACCTCGAAAGTAAATCTATCCATTGCAAGGATAAAACGAAAAAGCTACTCGATATTTTACTGGCGGAAATAGACTGGATGCATGCCTGCGGAGCGAAAGGCAGATGCACTACTTGCAAGGCGATCGTGGTAGAGGGTATGGAATCACTGACAGAAATCACTGAGTCGGAGCAAAGATTTCGTAAATTGCTACGTCTCAAAGCAAATGAAAGATTGAGTTGCCAGGTCGATGTGAAAGGTGATGTGAAAATCAGAGTGGCTCATGAGAACAAGCTACCACATATTAATTATTCTGATTAAATGTTCGTAGAGCCATCTGGTAGAAATACAGGGAATCAAAAAGGCAGTGGCTGGATCGAAGTGGTATGCGGATCTATGTTTTCTGGAAAGACCGAAGAACTGATCAGAAGGCTAAATCGAGCTACAATCGCCGGGCAAAAAGTTGAAATCTTTAAACCAATCATTGACACACGCTACTCAAAAGAGAAAATTGTCTCTCACAATGATACCACTATACATTCAACACCTGTACATTTCTCTGGTGATATATTGCTCAATTGTGAGCAGTGTGATGTAATAGGTATTGATGAGGCACAATTCTTTGATGAAGGCATCGTAGATGTCGTCAATAAACTTGCAAATATGGGGAAGAGAGTCATTGTTGCAGGTCTAGATATGGATTTTATGGGTCGTCCTTTCACCCCGATGGATCAGCTTATGTCCATCGCCGAATTTATTACCAAAGTGCATGCCATATGCATGAATTGCGGAAATATTGCGTCCTATTCACATCGACGTACTAAATCCTCGAAGAAAGTAGTTTTAGGAGAAACGGATATCTATGAGGCACTATGCCGGAAGTGTTTTTATGAGAAAATGGCTTAATCTTCTATCTGGCTCATTCCTATTCTTGACCTTGGTAAGTCATGGTCAGAACATTCCTATTGGTGAGTGGCGGACACATTTCAGCTATCAAACTACCAGGCTCATTGCCTTGAGCAATAGTGGTCTATTCTGTGCCTCAGAAAATGGTCTTTTCTTCATAGATGATCAGTCAAGCCATATATCGACCTTGACGAAACTGGACGGACTTTCCGAAGTTGGCATTACAGCTATGGTTTTTGACCCTAGTCGAGAGTCACTCATCATTGGCTATGGATCAGGGACAATAGATATTCTATCTCCAACTCAGGTGATCAGCATCAATACTTTGAAGGAAGCTGATTTCGGTACTGAAAAAACCATACAACAACTAGTTGTCAAGAGTGACTTAGCTTATGCCGCAACAGCATTTGGTGTGGCAGTCATTGATCTCAATAACCAGGAAGCCCGTGAAGTTTTCCGAGAGATTGGCCCGTTTGGTAGCACTCTATCCGTAAAGGAAATTGAACTGGTCGGAGACAGTATCTTTATCATTTCAAATAATGGAATACAATTAGGAAATGTAAATGACAATTTGCTGGATTTCAACAACTGGCAAGTCGTCCCTGGCACCAATATCTTGAATCTCCGTTCTCTTGCTTCCCATGAAGGAAAACTCTATACCATCAGCAATGACTTCGAAATATTGGAGTACGAAAACGGGCTACTTAGCAGTTTTCAAATGCTCCCAACAAGCCTCAATACGCTTTCATCGGGTAGCGAGCTACTGGCTATATCAGACCGTCAATTGTATCAGGTGAGTAGCTCTGGGTTTCAGGAAGTGTCAGTCGAATTCCTGAAGTCAGGAGAGTCTGTTAGACAGGTTGGAGATGTTTTCTGGATTGCCGATAGCAGGAATGGGCTCATCCGAAAACAAGGATCGTTACAGCAATGCATCCTGCCAAACGGACCAGCTACTGACGATATCAGCCATATCCAGTTCCTGGAAGGTGAGATTTTCACCTTCTTTGGCCCAAAACCTACTGATTTTACCGGAGCAGTAGATTCACTGGGCTACTCTAGTTTTAGCAATGGTACTTGGAACTACACAGAGATTGATGGCTTCTACAATATTTCCGCCACTGCTAAACTGGGCAACCAGCGGTTTTTCACTTCTACAGGTATGGGCATCTGGGAGGTTGGTGCCGGTTTGATCGATCCTCTTGTTGCTGATCCTGACCCAAAAGTATTTAGTGATATCATCAGTACAGGAGAAAGGCTTTTTGCCAGCAGATTTGATAGCGACCTGCCTATTTATCAGATGAGCAATGGTGAATGGGACTCTTTCGGGACAACTCTTATTGGCACCAGATTTCCAGTAGATATTGAGATATCCCAAGGTGGGGTGCTCTGGATCACGCAAGTAGCTAGTAATGGCGGTGGCGCAATAGCGTACGAACCACAACAGGACGACTTCAATTTCATCTCCACTACAGATGAGCTACCATCCAATTCTATAAATGACTTGGTTATTGATTTAAATGATGAAGCATGGATCGCCACAAATAGTGGTGTCGGATACTATCCCGATGCTACTTTTGCTTTTGAGAATTTCGTCGTCATTGTACCCATCTTTGATGATAACTTCTTATTCCGAGACGAGGATGTGACGGCCCTAGCCATGGACGGAGGCAACAGGAGGTGGATTGGGACAAATATAGGTCTCTGGGTGTTTGATGAGAGTATTTCCACACTTGTACATCATTTTACAGCGGATAATAGTCCTTTGCCCTCTGACATTATTCTAGAACTAGCTTACGATCAGACTAATGGAGAAGTTTTTGTGGTCACGGATAAGGGTGTAGCCTCTTATCGAAGTAGCTCATCTCAACCTATCGATAGCCATGAAAATGTTACGGTATTCCCTAATCCTGTTAGACCCGACTTTCATGGAAAAGTGGGTATTACCGGTGTTGCGACCAATGCAACCATTAAGATCACAGATATCAACGGGGTGCTTGTGGACAAAGTAGAGGCAAATGGAAGTACGGCATCATGGAACTTACGGGACTACACGGGCGGCAAGGTGCGTTCAGGAGTTTATCTGCTTTTCAGTACGACCTCCGACGGAGAGGAGACTTTTGTGGGAAAGGTAGCCGTAGTGAGATGATTGTCAAAACCAGAGGTATTGTACTCAATTATATCAAGTTCAAAGACACTTCGATTATTGCTAGGGTACTTACCGAAGACTATGGCCTGCAGTCATTCATTGTACAGGGTATCCGAAGTGCAAAAAGCAGAAAGAGTATTGGTCATTTCCAAGCCTTCAGCTTACTTGAGTTGGTAGCTTATTGGAATCCCAACAAGGATTTACATCGTTTGTCTGATTTCAAATCCGGAGCCACTACTCATACTTTACACCTGGATGTCAAAAAGAATACGATTATTCTATTTCTATCGGAGTTCCTCTCAAAAGTGCTGAGTATAGAGCAAGAGGAAAATAAGCCGCTGTTCAATTGGTTGTGGTCTTCAATTATCCAATTTGATTTGCTCTCATCGCACTATGAAAACTTTCACATCTACCTATTGTTAAAAATCACGCCTTTTCTTGGGTTTGGCATCAAAACAGGAGAAGACCTATACGCTTCTATGGAAAAACTTCATTTGGAAGATACCGAGCTTTCGACATTCTTTTCGGACCTAGTTATGAGGGATCATACAACCATCAATGCTTCTGGTAGTTTAAGAACGGAAGCCATCAAAATTTTGATCGATTATTATCATGCGCATCTGGACCATCTAGGGTCAATTAAGTCTCTCACAGTCCTTCAGCAAGTTTTCACCTAAGCTTAAATGATTAATCTCAACATCGATCTCCCCTACAATTTTGGGGTGAATGTTTTAACTTTATCCAAGCTCATCAAGATCTAAATGGAAGAAAAACTCTTTGACGAAATCCCCTCACTCGATCTGGCTGATTTCAGAAGTAGCGATCCCAGCAGAAAAAAACAGTTTGTAAAGGCCTTGGGAGAGGCGTACAACTCAATAGGTTTCGTAGCGATTAAAAATCATGGTTTAACTGATGAGCTCACCCACAACCTATACAAGGTAGTGCACGCATTCTTCCAATTGCCCGAGGAAGTTAAAAAAAAGTATGAAAAACCGGAGCTATTCGGTCAACGCGGATATATCAGCAAAGGAAAGGAAAAGGCTAAAGGAAGAAGTGTAGGTGACCTGAAAGAGTTCTATCATGTGGGCCAACCTACAAACAACAAATTAGATGACTATCCAGAAAACATCTGGCCCGAAGAGGTTCCTGAATTTGAGAAATACACGAGTCAGGCCTATGATATTTTACAGAAAACTGGTCTGGAAATGCTCAGAGCGATGGCGATCTACCTGGAATTGGACGAATTATATTTTGACAACAAAGCCAGTCAAGGCAACAGTATTCTCCGACCAATCCATTATTTCCCTATTGCTGACCCGGATAGCGTCCCCACGGATGCGGTACGAGCTGCAGAGCACGGCGATATCAATCTCATCACACTCCTCATGGGAGCCAGTGCCGACGGATTACAGGTATTGAGGCGTGATGGGAAGTGGATTCCTATCACAGCGCTACCGGACCAGATTGTGGTCAATGTAGGAGATATGCTTGATCGGCTGACGAATCACAAGCTGAAGTCTACAATACACAGGGTGGTCAATCCTCCAAAAGCATTGATGGGTACTTCAAGGTTTTCTATTCCATTTTTTATGCATCCAATATCTGAAATGGATCTCACATGTCTGGATAATTGTGTGGATGACGATCACCCCAAAAGATACGAAGACATAACAGCTGGGGAGTATTTGGATGAAAGATTAAGAGAAATCGGCCTCAAAGCCTAATGACTTTTAAACGCGTTCGCTACATTATATTTCTTAGGGATGTTCTCATCCTTTCAGTCACTGCTTTTGGTGGTCCTCAAGCCCACTTGGCTATGTTTTTGGATATGATGGTAAAAAAACGCGGCTACCTAAGCGAACAAGATCTGATAGAATTATATGCATTATGCCAGATACTTCCCGGTCCTACTTCCACGCAGACCATCACCTCTCTAGGCTTCAAAATCGGTGGACCAGGACTAGCGTATCTGACTTTGGTAGTATGGGCTATTCCTGCTTTTATGATCATGACCACCTTGGCCATATTGGTTCATTACATGCAGGAAATGAATATTTCCATCGACTTTCTCCGGTTTATTCAGCCCATGGCCGTAGGCATTGTGGCCTATTCGGCTTACCGAATATCCAGTAGTGTCGTTTCATCTAAAATTGGATATTTTCTGATGATACTGGCAGCGGTGGCCGCCTATTACCTTCGATCACCTGTTGCATTTCCTATCTTACTCTTCTGCGGAGGCGCCATCACGGCCTTCAATTATCGTAAGCAACCAGTAGAAGAGAAAACAAAGCTGAAAGTAAGGTGGACCAACTTCATCATTTGGGCACTCGTGTTCATCATTTCCGCTATTATCGGAGGTATAACGCAATACTTCCCTATCCGAATCTTCGAGAACTTTTTCAGAAGTGGCAGTCTCATTTTTGGTGGGGGACAGGTGCTGGTTCCGCTTTTGTTTACCGAATTCGTTGAGTTTAAAAAACAATTGACCTCTGAGGAGTTTATCTCTGGCTATGCTTTTGTACAATCCATCCCAGGACCTACTTTTTCCTTTAGCTCATATGTAGGCGCTCTTATTCTTAGGGATTGGGGTATTGGCGGTCAAATCCTTGGGGGTTTCATGGCCATGGCAGGGATCTTCCTCCCCGGTACTTTTTTTATCTTTTTTGTCATCAGAGTTTGGGAGGATTTGAAGCGATACCGAATGGTCAAAGCCTCTCTGGAGGGCATAAACGCTGTCAGTTCCGGGTTGGTAATCGCCGCGACATTTTTGCTTGTAGAGCCAATCGAACCACTCTTCATCAATTACTTTCTGATGTTAGGCACAGCTTTTTTGATGTTTTTTAGTCGTATACCTACGCCCCTGATTATTCTATCAGGACTGATCATGGGCATTCTCTTACAATAGCAATTGGCAATAGCTAATTTTTGCAAATGCATGCCACAAAAAAAGCCTGGACAAAAATCTGACCAGGCCTCAAGTTCTTATTGTTCGTGCTTCTTAATTGCCAGTAGGAGCGTCAATACCGAGTTTAGCAAGAATCAGGTTGGTGACGTCGTAATCTTCACTTGCATACAGTAGAATATCCACCCCTGGAGACCCTGAACTCAATATGTGAGAATAACCATTGGCTTCAGCAACCTCTTTGATCGCATTACCGATTTTCTCAACAGCTGGTTTCAGCAGATCATTTCTCTTCTTCAGCATAGAGCTTTCAGCATTAGTCTGAAACTCCTGCAAGCTCTCCTGCATAGTATTAATTTCTCGTTGCTTGTCAGCCTTGATCAGGTCATTGTAGCTAGCCTCATTTTGTTGATAGTCAGCCACTTTGGTTTGCAACTCCTGATACTTGGATTGCAGCTGGTTTTGAAGTTGCTTCTCGTAGGCACTGAGATCTGCTTCAATTTGTTTAGCTTCAGGCAAGAGGCTGAGAACATATTCAGCATTTGTATAGCCTATCTTGATATTCTGAGCTTTTGCTGTACTACCGATAGCGATAGCCAAACAAGCGATTAAGATTCTGGTTTTCATATTATTCAATTTCAATTAATTCGAGTTTTGTTTTTGTTCTAAACCCAATTCTTCCAATACATAATCTGTATAGTCATGAATCGGATCGGTATAAATCATCACCAGATCTCCTGATTTATCAAAGACGATCTGTAAACGATTATTTTTTGCCACCCGCTCAACTGATTCAAATATCTTGTCCTGAACGGGTTTTATCAATTCTTTCTTCTTCAGAAAATAAAGGCCTTCAAATCCAAATATCTGTTTTTGTTGCTCCTTTATTTCACCCCAGCGACGATCGATTTCACTTTGCCTTTCTTCACGCATATCAACCGTCAACAATACCTCCTCCGCTTTGAGATTGGCCTCCATGCTCTGCACTTCCTGATACATCGCCTGTATTTCCTGCTCCCAACCTTTTGCCAACTTTTCAATCTCCGCCTGAGCCTCTTTGTATTCTGGCATCCTTCCGAGAATATAGTTTGTATCTACATACCCAAATTTCTGCGCAAAAGTACTCATTGCAGTTGTCGTCAGAAACACTAGTAGCCAGATTCGTGCCATAATTTATCTGATTTGTTGTCCGATGGAAAAATGGAACTGTGCTCCACTTGGCTCAAGTGCCCCAGGAAGGGCGTCAAACCCATATCCCCAATCTAACCCTAGCAGACCAAAAGCAGGCATAAAAATCCTCACACCCACACCCGCTGATCTAAACAAGTTGTATGGATTATACTGAGCAAAGTCATTCCAGTTGTTGCCCCCTTCCATGAAGGATAACACATATATCGTCGCTGACGGGTTCAATGATACAGGATATCTCAGTTCCGTTACAAATTTGGTAAAGAACGTACCCCCATCGATACCATTGTCTATATCACGCGGAACAATAGAATTGTTCGGATAACCTCGCAAACCAATTACGTCTGTACCCAGTAAGAAATTTTGACCTGTGAGTCCATCACCACCAAGTTGGAATCGCTCAAACGGCCCAACTCCAGCTTTTTTGGTATAAGATCCGATAAAGCCAAAATGTGCTCGCGAGGCGATCACCAAATCTCCTGCAACTTTCAAGTAATACTTGGCATCAAAATTCCATTTATGATATTCCAGCCATTTGTAACGCTCTTCATTGTCAGCAGTCTCATAGTCTATATCCCTCCATAGGGAATATGGCGGAGTAAATGTGGTACTCAAGACCAAAGAAGAACCTTGCCTCGGATACATAGGATTATCCACCGAGTTTCTGGAGATAGTATTGTTAAAAGTAATACTATTCGCATCTCCGGTACTAAACCCAAGAGACTGCCCGAAGTTGAATAGAGAGTATCGTTGTAGAGCTATCGAGTTACTCATCGTGAAGAAGTCATCTGGCCACTGCAATCTCCTGCCCAGACTTAGTGTCACACCTGTTACCTTAAATGAGCCAATAGTCTCATTTCTGGTCGTTATGCTTCTCTGCACAGAATGACTAAGGTTAATGCCAAAAGTATTTGGCTTTCTTCCTCCTAGCCAAGGTTCGGAAAAGCCAACAGAATAGCTTTGGAACCTACGCCCATTCGCTTGCATCCGCACAGAAAGCCTTTGCCCATCTCCCATAGGTGGGAAACGTTTGAAGCGAACAGCATCCTTCAGCGAAAAGTTGTTAAAGCTGACTCCAAGTGTCCCTACAAACCCGAAAGTTCCTCCCCAGCCTCCAGATAGTTCAATTTGATCACTAGGCTGTTCCACAAGTTTCCATTCGATATCAACTGTCTCATCTATTGGATTGGGCAGCGGAACAGGATTGACCTGCTCAGGGTCAAAGTAACCGAGTTGCGATAGTTCACGTTGGGTACGTATGAGCTCAGCTCTACTAAACTTTTGCCCTGGTAGGGTACGAATCTCCCGCAAAATAACATGGTCATTGGTTCTGTCATTACCACTCAACGTCACTTCATTGATTGTAGCCTGGGCACCCTCATAGATTCTCATTTCGACGTCAATAGAATCTTGTTCCACCCTTACCTCCACAGGGTTGACACTGAAAAACAAGTACCCATTGTCCATATATAGCGAGCTAATATCCGGACCGGTCGGGTTAAAATTAAGTTTCTTATTGATCAGCTCCAGGTCATATACATCTCCTTTTTTGATACCTAGGACGGCATTAAGCAAATTGTCATCGTGAACAAAGTTACCAGCCCAGTCCACCTCTCTGAAATAGTACTTCTTTCCTTCGTCCAGATGAATATCCACGTTTAAATGCTTCTCATTGATCCCATATACAGTGTCAAGCGTAATTTCCGCATCGCGATACCCTTTTGAATTGTAGAAGGATATTATTGCCTCCTTGTCTGCCTCATAATCCTGCTCAATGTATTTGGGGGATTTGAATACCGCAATTTTAACCTGATCGGCTAGCCTATCTTTAAATTCCGCAACGGTAGCGGTATCCTTATGTGTGACAAAATGCACTAGATTTTTGGGGTTGAGTAGCTGGATAGAAGTTGCCAGCACTTTTGATGGTAGTTTCACCCGTGGCAATTCGGCCGTTTTCTTTAGCTTTTTTCGGAGTTTAGCATCAGTAAAGTTCTCATTGCCAATAAAATTGATATTCCTGATCTTCACCTTTTTCCCTCGATCTACCATGATCTTGATCTTCGCTCCATTTCCTATAAGCGTATCAGACTGTTGAACAATATTGACCTTAGCGTTTAGAAATCCTTTAGATTCAAAAAACCGTGTAACGCTCAGTTCCGTATTCTTAATCAACACATCGGTAAGAATCCTACCTCGTACAAGTTCCACGTCACTTTCAAGCTCTGTTTTTTGTCCTCTTGTTACACCTTCAAATTCGTATCTGGTCAAACGCGGACGCTCGTTCATTTCTATGACCAACCAAATCTGACTACCTTCAATTTTGGAGGCATAAATCGATATGTTACCAATGATCCCTTGCTTCCAGAGTTTCTTGATAGCAGAGGAAATAGCCTGCCCTGGGATCTTGATCTTGTCACCTACTTTTAGGCCGGAGAGTGAAATTAGTGCGGTATTGTCAAGAAACTGAACTCCTTTAATTTCGATGCCGGCAATTTCGAATTCACGAGGACTAGAGTAGTTCACTGAGAGCGAATTATCATTCCGGTTCCTATCTTGACCGAAAACCAGTTGACCAACTGAAGGAAGGCTGGAAGCAATTGCAATTACAATAAAAAGGACTCTCATCTCAAATACTTACTTGTTCACTGGTTTTCCCAAATCTTCTCTCCCTCTTTTGATAAGCACTGATGGCCTCAACCAAGTGCTCTCTTCGAAAGTCCGGCCACAACACATCTGTAAAATACAGTTCGCTGTAAGCAGTCTGCCAAAGCAAAAAATTACTGATCCTCATTTCGCCGCTGGTCCTGATCAGTAGTTCTGGGTCTGGTATATTAGAGGTTGTCAAATGCGCGTTGAAAACTTCCTCATTCACGTCCTCAGTATTCAATTTGCCTTCACAAACTTCATTGGAGATCTTCTTGGTCGCTTCCAGTATATCCCACTTCCCACTATAATTCAATGCCAGAATCAAATTAAGCCCAGAGTTGCTTTCAGTTTTCTGTATGGCTGTTTGCAAATTCTCTTGAGCATCTCTCGGGAGTTTCGATATATCTCCTATCGACGTCAATCTAACGTTATTCTCTTGCAATGTCCCTATTTCTTCCTTCACCGTTGCAACAAGTAAAGACATCAGGCCATCTACCTCATATTTTGGTCGGGCCCAATTTTCAGTCGAAAAAGCGAAAAGTGTCAGATGCTCTACTCCTAATTCCGCAGAAAGTTCGGTGGTTTCACGAACAGCCTTAATGGCACTTTTGTGACCAAATAAACGAATGGCACCTTTGTTTTTGGCCCATCTGCCATTTCCGTCCATTATAACGGCGATATGCTTTGGTAAATTGTACTGATCAATCTGCTCTTTCATCACGGAAATCCTCACGCAAAATAAGGCACAAAAATGCCTCTTTTTTTGGTTATTTATAAGTGGTGCTCAGTGATTTAACGATTTTTAGCGTCTGAGAATAGATCTATTGGGAATGTAGGGAAAAGGACACGGTATTTTGTAAAGGATATAGCTAACCGAAATCCCCACGAAATAGTAGATATCATCATCTGCAGAGTTTCCCGATTGGAAGTCCTTAGACATCAAATCTGCCTCAGGCACTTTATCCAAGTGATCAAAAAATGTCTTGCGAACACCTATTTCTAAACCCGCAGAAAACTGTTTCCCAATTAAATGTTTGAATCCAAGACCAAAAGGCAAAACAGGCTGAATTCTGTTAAAATCTACTCCCACCTCACCAACATTATTCAACTTCGTAAATCCTATTCCCGCAAACGCGTAGGGAGACCATTTAATGAAAGACTTGTCCTGTTTATAATCTAGAAAATGATACTCCAATGTCGATGAGGCCTCAAGAATAGTAAGGTCAAATTCGAAATCTCTGGCTTCAGCGAACGGATCAATTGGGTTTTTATCACTTCCACGTAGAAAACCAGCTGTAAAGCCCCACCTCACACTAAAAAAGCTTGAGAGATTCATGCGATGAAAGAGTAGAAATCCAGGCTTTGCCTGAGTGATATCATATCCTCTGCCCAAATCCCCAGCGTAAGTCAGCGCACCAACACCTCCACCAAATTCTAAAAACTGTGATTTTGCAGAAACGTAGCTAGTCAGCAGTAAAACAAGAAATGCAAATTGCTTCAACAAATAAGTTATCTAAACTTCGCAGTACTCCTCCTTGCACGACCTAGGATATAAGTCAGTCGTATCTGTGTTACAAAGTAAAAATCATCATTATCAGGATTACCACGTATAGCACCGTCATTACCTGAACCAAGATCTGTCGAGTAGAAATAGTCATTCCCATCCGAAAATGTACTACTCCCAGAATTAAAATTCCGAGTTGAATTATCCAGAATAGCAATAGGCTCCACTGCTCTATCCGACATTACCCTGGCCAATTGGTTATCAAACTTTCCGAGGTCAACGTAGCTAGTACTGACATCATCTAAATAATCCGTAAAGGTATATCTCAATCCAAATTCTATTCCTGCATTAAAATTGCCAGGGAGACGGAGCGTTGCTCCAATAGATACCGGGACTGCAAACTGAATTCTGTCATATGGCTTATTCCCGGAGCCTTCAATAAATTGTCCTTCAGTACCAAGAGGCTGAAGAGCTACCCACTCGCCAGCTTGTGGAAGAGCTTCATTTGTCCCTGACTGATAATCAAAATCAGGCACTTTGCCCTTAGGGTTGTGGTGATAGATGGCTGCCCCTAAATAGAGATAGGCATTTATCGGTGTCCTCTGACTTGGTCCACCTCTATCTGGAAATAAATAAAACTCAAAACCAAGAGACACCTCTTTGATATCATTTCTGAAACTAAGGTTTCGTAAATACCTCGCATAGTTCTCCCCATCAGGATCAGAACTGGCTGTCACATCGTCCCCTTTTAATCGACCGCCATTAAATGCCAGCCTAATGGCAGCAGATTTATGAAATTTATACGCATACATAAAGCCGAAGCCGGGTCGCGTAAATGAAATATCGGTACTGGCAAAGCTGTTTACCGGAGCCAAGTCTCCAAAGTAGTTCATCGCATTGACACCAAAGCCAACATACTGATAAGGCCTGAAACGACCACGCACTCTACTGCCTCGATAAGATGAAACTTTTTTGCTTTTAGATCTTCTTCTTTTGTATTTCTTATACCTCCGTTGACCTAATGCATCCTCACTGACCAACAGCATGGCCAGGAATAATGAGAATATGACGGTAATTCTAAAATGCATTTTATTCTTGGATAATTAACACAAAAATATGAAATAGATTGTACGAAGCTAGTTTTTATTGCTTTTAATTTCTTTTATCGAGTCCCCAAGATAATTTGTTTCTAAGAGTTTCCAGAAACGAATTGCCTATAATTTTCACGAGTTTTAAATCAAAAGATGTTTTCTTGATCATCAGATTGATCTCATGATCCACTGCCACCGATCGAGAATCCAGTGATACCAAATAACTTTTTTCTCTGGACTCCACGGTAAATGTCAATTCGCTATCTTCAGAAATGATCAAGGGCCTGACATTTAGATTATGGGGGCTGACTGGTGTGATGATAAAGTTCTTAGAATGAGGCATGACCAGTGGTCCGCCACAACTTAGATTATAGCCCGTAGACCCTGTAGGTGTAGAGACCATTAGTCCATCAGCCCAATAGGTGTTTAAAAACTCTCCATCTAGAAAGCAGTTGATCACTATCATAGATGAAGTGTCCTTGCGGAGAATGGCAAATTCGTTCAACGCATAATTCTCCGCTCCAAACAGTGGTTGGGGCGTTTCCAGCGACAACAACGATCGATGCTCAATCTGAAATTCTTCTCTGAAAAGAGCATCTATTGCTTCACCTATATGTTCACGCGCGATTGATGCGAGGAAACCTAGTCGACCCGTATTGATGCCTAAGACAGGTATTTGCGCAGGCCCTACATGCGTCACAGTCTCTAAGAAAGTACCATCACCACCAAGGCTAATCACAAAATCTGCAGCTATAACAGACAAATCCGTATAGCTTGAGTAAGGCTGCAAATCATCCCCTAAATCAGAGTTTTTGAGTGTTTCTGATAAAAAAAGTTGATGCCCTTTCTCGGCAACTAAGTTTAAGACTTGCAGTATGTACGGCTTTGATTCTTGGTCAAATACCCGGCCATGCACGGCAATGGTCAACATCTATGTTTTAAAGCTTAAGGTACTTCATTAGGATATCGAGCCTTTCTTGCTCCTGCTCACTTGCTGGCGCCTCATTAAAGGACTCAGAGACCTTGTAACCATTTGTTTCTAAGACATTTACCAAATGCGATATTTCTTCTGTGTTGATCTTCAAGGTCAGGTTAATCTTAGAGGGATCATTAGGGTCAGTAATGAAATGGCTACTCAGTATTTTGGCATCATTAATTTCCACCAAGCGGCTAATCTCTGAAAGTGAATAGTCGCGATAATCTAGGGTTAATATGAGAATAGCTCCTGGAGTGCTGACTGAAGCCGATTGTGCAAAGGCCTCTATAACGTCCTCTACAGAAATCACACCCATGTAGCTCCCTTGAAGATCATTTACAGCTACAAGCTTGACTTGATTATCATAAGCCGCTCTGAGGACATCATAGTAGTGTTTTGATTCTTCAACTATGCTTTCTTGAAACTGCAATTGTATCGACTCAACCACGTCATCATCCACCCAAGGTCCACTGAGAAGCATTGTCTCGCTAAGTAGTCCAAGAAATTTCCCTTTATCCGCAACTGGCAACTCTGTCACCCGAAGCTCCTCCATCCACAGCCTTGCCTTGCCAATCTGATCCGTGGGCTTCAGAGGCGGTATAGTATAGTTTATTAGATCCTTTGCTATCATAGTTGCTTCATACTCAGATCATCTCTTTGAGACCTACAGAATATACACTGTTCTGGTCGATAAGGCAACGCTGAATACCAATATTTTGTTGCCAAAATAATCAATACAGCTAATTCTTATACGAAACGACCCTTCTCTTCAAATTTATCGATTGAGTCGAATATTTCTTTGAAAAAGGGAATAATATCTCCTACAACTCCAAAAGTCTTGGGGCCTATAAGCAGGATGTAGGGCATGATCACTGAGGTCTTCACATATTCATCCGGAAAGGAAAGACCGGCGGCATTCACCACCCAGAATATGATACTAAGGATCAAAGCCCACTTAAACACTGCAGCAAGTGCCCCCAAAATATTATCAAAAAGACCTAAAAAGGTCAGATGGACAATTTTCTTCAAGGCCTTAGCGACTAAATTGACTACGATTGATAGGCCAAGAAAAAGAGCGATGAACACTCCGACTGCAATGATTTCATACCATTCGCTTTCGGAAAAGAATCGTGTCGTAACAGGGATCGTAAAAGTAATAGCGGCAAATAAGCCAATAAAAAAGGCTACTAATGAAAAGAGTTCAACTATTAGACCTTTAGAATAACCTTTGAAGGCCGCTAACCCAAAAATGACAAGAAAAAAGATATCAAAGAGACTCATTGATCAGGTCAATAGACTCTTGGATATTGCCGATATCGTTTTCCCATCAGCTTGACCTGCCAGTTTCTTAGTTGCCATTCCCATGACCTTACCCATATCTTGCGGACCACTTGCTCCAACTTGATCTATAATCATTTTTACTTCTCTGGTTACGTCCTCCTCTGACATTTGCTTCGGTAGATATTTCTCAATAACTGCCAACTCCGCCTTCTCAACCGCTGCCAAGTCTTCCCGCTGCTGCTTGTCAAAAATTTCTATAGAATCCTTCCTTTGCTTGGCTGCTTTAGTCAGTAACTTGATCTCAGCATCCTGCGTAAGTCCATCGCCACCGCCTTTTTCCGTTTCGGCCAGGAGTATCAGCGACTTGATTGCTCTGAGAGCTCTCAACCTATCCTTCTCCTTATTCAACATGGCCTGCTTGATATCTGATTCAATCTGTGATTTTAAGCTCATATTAAAACTATTTTTGCTCTGGCATTATTAAATGACAGAACTGTATTAAATGAATGACCAAACTTAGCGTAAACATTAACAAAATTGCAACGATCAGGAACGCCCGAGGTGGCAATAATCCAGATGTTGTTAAAATCGCCAAAGATTGCGAAAGGTTCGGAGCAGAAGGAATAACGGTGCATCCAAGGCCGGATGAGAGACATATCCGGAAGAGTGATGTATTGGCTTTGAAAGATGTGGTGACTACAGAATTTAATATTGAGGGCTATCCTGACGATAGATTCATGTCAATTCTGGAGGAAGTTCGACCTATTCAGGCCACGCTAGTACCTGATCCACCAGGAGTTCTTACCTCTAATGCGGGGTGGAATATTGATGCAAACCAAAAGTTCCTGGTTGACATTATCAGGAAGATCCAGGATCTGGGAATAAGAACATCAATCTTTGTAGAACCTGACGTTGAGTCAATCGTCCAAGCACATGAAGTAGGTGCGGATCGTGTCGAGCTTTACACTGAACCTTATGCATCTACTTACATTTTGGATAAAACAAATGCTATAAAGCCATTTGTGATCGCCGCAACAAAAGCCAGAGAATTAGGCATCGGCCTCAATGCCGGTCACGACCTTGACCTTCAGAATCTCAAGCACCTGAAAGAAAACATACCTTGGCTGGATGAAGTATCCATCGGTCACGCGCTTATTTGTGATGCTCTTTACTTGGGACTGGAAAATACCATCCAGCTTTATCTACGTCAACTACAGTAGCCTCATTAAAAATGAAACTAAATTTTAAAGTACTAGGGAAAGGAAAACCTGTAATCATTTTACATGGTGTTTTTGGCTCTCTGGACAATTGGAAAACCATCGGCTCCGCATTATCGGAGGAGTATCAGGTATATCTAGTAGACCTTCGGAATCATGGCAAATCTCCTCATAGTGCAGATTTCAGCTATGCGCTGATGCGAGAAGACATTGAAGGGTTTATGGACGATGAAGAAATCGAACATGCCTATGTTATTGGGCACTCAATGGGCGGCAAGGCCGCAATGGAATTTGCCACGACTAACGAGAACAGAGTGTCAAAACTTGTCGTAGTGGACATAGCACCAAAAAGCTATCCCCCGCATCATCAACAGATATTTGATGGATTTGGAGCAATAGATCTCTCCAATATTCAAAGTAGGGGCGAGGCCGATGCTGCCATGGCTACAGCTATTGAAGACTTTGGTGTCAGGCAGTTTATACTCAAAAATCTTGGACGCTCGTCGGATGGCTTTTATTGGAAACTGAACGTAGATGGTATTCGCAATAATTCGGAAGAAATAGGAAAAGCTTTAGATAAGAACCGCAAATTCAAAAAACCCACTCTTTTCATCGGCGGTGAAAAATCAGATTACATTCAAGAAGCAGACTTGAGTTTAATCAAAATGCATTTTCCAAACTCGAAAGTCGAAAGCGTCGAAGGTTCAGGACATTGGGTTCATGCAGAGAAACCACAGGAGCTGCTAAGTCTAGTAAAGAAATTCTTGTCAGATTGACTTCCATTATCTTTCACTAATGACTCATCCCCAACAAGGTGTATTGTACCTGGTCCCCATGTATTTGTCAAGCTCCAATGACAAGAACTTTCTTGCTCCCATGATTTTGGATATCCTCACACATTGCAAGCATTTTATCGTCGAAAATGTAAGAACAGCAAGAAGGTATATTAGCTCTCTCGAACTGGGCGTGGACATCGAATCTTTGAAATTTTATGAGCTGAACAAACACTTTGACATCAAAAATCTAGAAGAACTTACATATCCACTAAAGGCCGGGCATCAGGTAGGATTGCTATCGGAATCGGGGTTGCCTGGCGTTGCGGACCCAGGAAATATTGTCATTAGTTATGCACATCAACATAACTTAAGAGTAACACCTCTTCCAGGGGCTAGTTCAATCATTCTAAGTTTGATCTCCTCAGGATTCAATGGTCAGCAGTTTACCTTTCATGGTTACCTTCCCATAGACGAGAAAGCAAGAGAGAATGCTATTACGAGAATGGAGAAAACGCTCTACAATGGTAAATATACCCAGGTGTTTATGGAGACTCCTTATAGGAATCAAAAGCTATTCGATACGCTCCTGAAAACATTAGGCCCCAAGACGCTCTTAAGCATAGGCACCGACATTACAGGCCAGCTCGAATCTATTGCTACTAGGACTGTGAGTGAATGGCACAATAACCCAACTCGTCTGGAGAAGCTTCCGACTATCTATGCCGTAGGCGAATTTCCAAATGGTTAAGGTATAGAATCAATTAATCTTCTAAATTTGCGGGCCTTAATTGTATAACATATGCCTTATCTTTTTACCTCAGAGTCAGTCTCTGAAGGACATCCTGACAAAGTAGCTGATCAAATCTCTGATGCACTAATAGACCATTTTTTAGCATTCGATGCTAACTCTAAGGTGGCCTGTGAAACCCTAGTAACCACAGGACTGGTAACCTTGGCGGGGGAGGTAAAATCTAACTCTTACGTAGATGTACAGGAGGTAACTCGTAACGTAATTGCAAAGATAGGATATACAAAAAGTGAATATCAATTTGATGCTAAGTCTTGTGCGGTCATCTCCGCTATTCACGAGCAGTCTGAAGATATCAATCGGGGTGTAGACCGATCAAATCCCGAAGAACAAGGTGCTGGTGATCAAGGCATGATGTTTGGCTATGCAACAAAGGAAACTGAGAACTACATGCCGTTGGCTCTAGATCTCTCTCACAAAATCCTAGTGGAACTTGCCTCACTTCGACGGGAAAATAAAGACATAACATATCTAAGACCAGATGCAAAATCTCAGGTTACCATCGAATACGATGACAATAACAAACCCACCAGAATCGACGCAATTGTAGTTTCGACACAGCATGACGACTTTGATGGCAATGATGAAGCTATGCTTACGAAAATCAAGGAAGATATTGTGAGTATCCTTATTCCTAGAGTCAAGGCAAAACTTCGCCCTGAACTTCAATCACTTTTCAATGGTCAAATCAAATACCATATCAACCCAACAGGAAAATTCGTCATTGGAGGACCCCATGGAGACACAGGACTTACAGGTCGGAAAATAATTGTTGATACTTATGGTGGCAAAGGAGCACATGGAGGTGGTGCCTTTTCCGGAAAAGATCCTTCCAAAGTTGATCGTTCAGCTGCCTATGCTACGAGACATATTGCTAAAAACCTGGTTGCTGCCGGAATTTGCGAGGAGGTCCTCGTCCAAGTATCTTATGCCATCGGTGTAGTAGAACCCATGGGTATTTATGTGAATACTTACGGTACTGCCAAAGTGGATCTTTCTGATGGAGAAATTGCGAAGAAAATCACGGAGATCTTCGATATGAGACCGATAGCGATAGAAAGAAGACTCAAACTCAGAGAACCAATCTACTCTGAGACCGCAGCATATGGTCACATGGGAAGAACTCCTGAAGTCAAAAAGGTCGCATTCAAGTCTGGCAACAACGTTATTGAAAAGGAAATAGAGACCTTCACATGGGAAAAATTAGATTTTGTAGACAAGGTCAAAGCGGCTTTTGGTCAAGCATAACCGTCTTTGCCGTACTAAACTCATTTTTTCTCTTTTCTTGTCAATCTGAAAGTCAAACCAATCAGGAGTCCACAATATTGGATCCAATCGCTGAAGGAAAATCTTTCAACGCTGGGTTCTTGATTGTTGACGGAGTTTTCAACTCCGAGTTAGTTGCACCTTACGACATATTTCAACATACCGTATTCCATACAAACGGTGGTATTGAAGTATTCACAGTAGGGCTTACTTTAGATACTGTTACGACATTCGAAGGCATTCGGATTCTTCCTGATTACAGCATCAAAAACGCACCGGAAATTGATATTCTGGTCGTTCCAAGTGCAGAGAATAGCATGACCACCGATCTCGATAACCTGCCGTTAATCTCTTTTGTACGAGAAACCGGATCCAAAGCATCATTTGCCATGTCACTATGCGATGGTGCGTTTGTCTTAGCAAAAGCGGGTCTGGCAAGCGGAAAAATTTCTACTACTTTCCCATCAGATATCTCCAGATATCGTGAGACATTCCCCTCATTAGATGTCATAGAGAATGTAAGTTTTGTGCATGATGGCAATCTGCTCACCTCGGCTGGAGGTGCCAAATCTTATGATGTAGCCTTGTACTTGGCGCATCTATTATATGGTGAACAAGTTGCCAAAAATGTAGGAAAAGGTCTCGTCATAGATTGGGATCTGGCCGACTATAAGTTTGTTTCCAAACCTTGATCTGATCAAGAGTTACTGGGTTTTGTTGATGTAAGTTGTTTAATCGCTATGAAAAATATACTTGCATCATTATCAAAATTGCAGGAGTACAGTGCTATTCCTATCAGAGTTCTTATAAGCATTCATCTCATTATTGGTACTCAAGACAATTTGTTGTCGTGGGACAGAATGCTGGAGTTTCGTGATTTCTGGGACACTTTGGTTTTCCTCTGCCCATGTTTAGTGCCCTGGTTTCGGTAATTGCCCAGTTTATAGCTGGTTGTCTATTTCTAGTAGGTTTTCAGGTACGATGGGCTGCTCTGTTGATGATGATCAACTTTGTTATTGCAATCGTTGCTGTTCACATTGGCGACTCTTATACCAATACTTTCCCGGCTTTGACCATTTTGGCGGGTTCGGTTTTTCTATTTATGAATGGTGCCGGTCGGTTTTCAATCGATAGTCACAATAACTAACTTGTGGGTATGCCATACCACTTCCTCATTCCGGTTTTGCTCTCTACTTTGTATCTGCACGGACAGCAACAGGTAGACCGTGAGAAAATTCTCCAGGATGTACAAATACTATCTGCTGATAGCCTCGAAGGCAGACTTACTGGGACACCAGGCGCTTATAAAGCCAGAGCATACATTATTTCACGTTTTGAAGAAATAGGAGTGGAAAAAGTGCATTCGACACTTGAATATCCTTTCACCTACACAGAAGAACAGAAAGTGCGCAAAGGCATCAATGTTATTGGAAAACTAAACGGCTCAAGTGATCAATCCATAGTCATTTCGGCGCACTATGATCATCTTGGCATGACAGAGGGTAAAGTTTATAACGGGGCAGATGATAATGCTTCAGGTGTTGCAGGAATCTTAGCCATTGCACATTATTTCAAAAAATACCCTCCAAAACATACATTATATTTTGCTGCCTTCGATGCTGAAGAAAATGGGCTTAGGGGGGCTAAAAGCTGGGTGAAAAAGGACTCATCGCATTTAGAAAAAATAATTTTGAACATCAATCTTGATATGATCAGTAGGAGCACGGCTAACGAGCTTTATGCCTGTGGCACACATCATTATCCAAGGTTGAAATCAATAATTAAGCAATCTGATCGATACGACCCCGTAAAATTGAAATTTGGACATGATAGTCCTAAGCTAGGTCCTGAAGACTGGACATATGCTTCGGATCATGCGGTGTTCCATGATGTCAAAATCCCATTTGTTTACTTTGGTGTAGAGGATCATGTTGACTATCATCAACCTTCTGATACTTTCGACAAAATTGATCCTTATTTTTTTCAGCAATCAGTGAATCAAATATTAGAAGCAGTTATTCTGCTGGATCAAAATCTGGACTAGCTCAAAAAGGAAATAAGCACACCTGCCGCTACAGCAGACCCAATAACACCAGAAATATTGCTCGCCATGGCATACTGCAATAAGTGATTGGAAGGATCATTTTTTAGAGCAATCTCATTTGCTACTCGCGAAGCCATTGGCACTGCACTTAGACCAGTCGCGCCAATGAGAGGGTTGATCTTCTTCCGAGCAAGAAGGTTATAAACTTTAACTGCGAAAATACCTCCGGCAATGGAGATGGCAAACGCAATAAATCCACCTGCAATGATCAGCAAGGTTTGGACATTTAAAAAGGCTTTGGTAGTCATTGTAGCTCCTACTGAAAGTCCAAGAAAAATGGTAGCTGCATTTAATATAGTATCGGATGCAGCTTTGTATAATCTGCCTGTTGAGGCTCCTATTTCTTTAACCAAATTACCAAACATCAACAGCCCTATCAATGGGACTGAAGAGGGCACCAAAAGCGCAACAATAGTTCCCACACCGATTGGGAATAGAATTTTCAATGTCTGTAAGTTTTTGATTGGTGTCTTATTGGGGTAAAGCCTGTCTTGTTCCTTCATGTTGATTGCAAGTTCACTTTTGGTAACGGTGAAGCGAACAACAAAGGGAATAATAACGGGTACCAGGGCCATGTACGAGTAGGCAGCTATAGCAATTGGTCCTAATAGATGCGGTGCTAATTTAATAGTCGTGTAAATGGCAGTAGGACCGTCTGCACCACCGATGATACCAAGTGACGCGGCTTCTTTCAAGGTAAATCCAAAAGCAACAGCAGAAATCAACACAGTGAAAATCCCTATTTGCGCGGCTGCACCAAAAAAAGCTAAACGCAAATTTCTCAGCATAGGTCCAAAATCTGTCAATGCGCCCACGCCTAAAAATATAATAGGAGGTAGAAATCCAGTCTTGATCAATGCGTAATACACAAAATTCATGATCCCATGTTCCTTTGCAATCTGGTATAAGGTCAGGCTTTCATCGATCTTGACAACACCCATTTGACCCCCCGGAAAATTAGCGAGGAGCATGCCAAAGGCAATTGGAACCAAGAGTAACGGCTCATACTGCTTTTTAATTCCAAGGTATAGCAGAAAGAAACTAATAGCGAGCATCAACAATATTGATGGCTGGTCAATCAGGCTTTGCAGAGCCGTCATGCGATATATCTTCTCTAATAACTCCAAGGTTACTTCAAGATTATAAGTACGTCATCGTCAAAAACATCGTCACCGTCTTTCACTAATACGTCTACCACCTCTCCCGTCTCTTCAGACTTAACAGCGTTAGTAACCTTCATCGCTTCAATATAGCAGACCACATCACCCTTGGATACCTGATCCCCTACTTTCACGGGTTGCTCTGATGCCTCTTTTGTCATGTATATTTTACCTTCTAGTGGAGCTAAGATTTTCTTGGTTTCACTATTTGTGGGAGACTGTCCGGAAGCAGGTTGCACCGCTTTTGGTACAGGCTCATCTCCATCATAAGCAACAGAAACTTTAAACTTCTCACCATTCACCTCGACACTCAGTGTCTTAGGTTGAAAATCAGAGGCAACCGTAGTCTGACCAGGTTTCGATGCACTTGCATTTTCCGTTTTTCTTTTCTGTAGATCTGCTTCAAAAGCAGCCTTGGCTTTCCCTGATTTATAATCAACATATTGTTGGGGATGCATGGCATACTCCAAGAGCTCTTCATCATCCTGACCGGTTTCCCATCCTTTTTCAGCCATTTCTTTCCTGAGTTCTTCCAGTGCATCTGGATAAAGTGATTGCGGATCTTCTGTGAAGAATGATCTGTCTTGCTCCTTAGCCAAACCTTTGAGCTCCTCAGAAATATCACCAGGCACCTGGCCTGATTTACCCAATAGCATATCCCAGGTATTGTCATCCAGCAAAGACCATCGCTCTTTGCCTTTCATCATTTGCATCACATTGACAAGGGCTGCATTTTTTACATACTGACTATATGGCGTCACCAAAGGTGGATACCCCATATCAGGCCATATCTGCTCTACCTCTTCGAACAACCTGATCAGTAACTCGTCCTGAGAAATCTGTGGTTTTCCGTTCTTTTCCATCCACTTATTGAGGCTCTTGAGATTGTTTTCGAGATCAGACATTAAACTACCCATCATGCCACCTGGCAAGCCGGGGCCGATCAGCAGGGAGTTCATGAGCCTGTTCCTGGGATTGATATAGTATCCCAGGAAATCATCAATGAAATCTTGTGTCAATGACCTCACCTCCATGTAGGCCTTCATATCAATATCCGGAATTGAAAACCCCGCATCTTTGAGCATGGCATGAATGGTCAGGAGATCAGCATGTACAGTACCCCACGAGAGTGGCTCCATAGCCACATCAATGATATCAGCTCCTGCCTTCGCAACTTCCAAAGAAGAAGCCACTGAAAAACCAGGGCCGGAATGTCCATGGTACTGGACAATAATATCTTTGTTAATAGCTTTAATACCTTCGACGATCTTACCTAATGACACCGGCCGACCCACTCCGGCCATATCCTTAATAGCAATCTCTTGAGCACCCATATCAATGAGTTCACCGGCCATGTTAACATAATAATCTACCGTGTGCAGCTTTGAGTAAGTAATACAGAGACAAGTTTGTGAAATCATGCCTCCCTCCTTTGCGTAGTCAATCGATAGCTTCAGATTACGCGTGTCATTGAGGCCATCAAAAGAACGCGCTATATCTGTCCCTTGTAGTTTTTTGATTTTGAACATCAACTTCCTGACATCCTTTGGCACTGGATACATGCGTAAGCCATTTAGTCCACGCTCCAACATTTGCGTCTGGATCCCCGCATCATTGAATGCTTGTGTCCATTGTCTTACAGAAGTATTGGGATTTTCTCCGTAGAGTAAGTTGATCTGCTCAAATCCACCACCATTGGTTTCAACGCGTTGAAAACATCCCATATCCACAATGGGTGCTGCGACTTTAACCAACTGATCCACTCGCGGCATGTATTTACCGGAAGATTGCCACATATCTCTATAGAGCAAACAGAGGCCTATTTCTTTTGACATACTGACTAGTGTTTTTCGATTTTAGTAATTCGCCCCTTTCCTTTCGTGAAAATCTCAACGGCAGTGGTAATAGCTGCTACTCTTGCAGAGTCAATCTCAGCTGTTTTTGGTAGCTCAACTTGTGGCGAAAAACGATTGACAAAACTGATCAAAACATTCCCTACCAGAACAACCAGAGCTAGAACCACGAAGACCGTGATCATGCCCACACCTAGCAAGGAAAGCGCTGTAGAAAAAGCATTTTCCATAAGAAGCTCATATAAGAATTACCAAAATAGCGAACATTAAGTTCTTAAACTATTTCGGGGCTACTAAAGAGACCTCTCTTGAAGTGTGATACGCTGAAAAAGGATTAAAGAGATCGTTTCACTTCTCTTTCTTCGAAGCCTTCGATCACATCTCCAACCTTGATATCATTGAAGTTTTTGATGCTGATACCGCACTCGTAACTTTGTTTTACTTCTGCTACGTCATCTTTGAAACGCTTCAGTTGGTTGATCTCGCCTGTGTAAACAACAATGCCATCTCTGACAAGACGAACCTGATTGGATCGTTTGACATGGCCATCGGTAACATAACATCCGGCTACCGTACCCACTTTAGAGATCTTGAATACTTCGCGTACCTGGATGTTACCCGTAATAACTTCTTCGACGGTAGGAGCTAGCATGCCCTCCATCGCATCTTTGACCTCGTTGATAGCGTCATAGATGATTGAGTAAAGTCGTATCTCAATTTCTTCGTTCTCGGCAAGTTTTCGTGCACTACCTGACGGCCGCACCTGGAATCCAACTATGACCGCATCTGAAGCGGAAGCTAAAAGGACATCTGACTCAGATATCTGACCTACAGCTTTGTGAATGATGTTTACCTGAACTTCATCTGTTGATAGTTTGAGGAGTGAGTCTGACAGGGCCTCCACCGATCCATCCACATCTCCTTTCACGATCACATTCAATTCTTTAAATGAGCCAATAGCTAGGCGTCGACCAATTTCGTCGAGCGTGATATGCTTCTTGGTTCGCATAGACTGCTCTCGAAGGATTTGTTCTCGCTTGGTGGCAATTTCGCGTGCTTCTCTATCACTTTCCATGATATTGAATCGGTCCCCTGCCTGAGGGGCTCCATCAAGGCCTAGCATCAGCACTGGTGTCGAAGGTCCTACTTTCTTCAATTGCTTGCCGCGATGATCAAACATGGCCTTGATCTTTCCGAAGTAAGATCCAGCCAGCATCACGTCACCAATCTGCATTTGACCTGCCTGAACCATCAATGTAGTTACATAGCCACGACCTTTGTCAAGAGATGCTTCTATGACCGTACCAATCGCCGCCTTAGCTGGATTGGCTTTGAGTTCTAGTAGTTCTGCTTCCAGCAATACTTTTTCTAGTAATTCATCAATACCTTCTCCTGTTTTTGCAGAAATATGTTGGCACTGATATTTACCTCCCCAATCCTCTACAAGCACGTTGATACCTGATAGCTCTTCCTTAATCTTATCGGGGTTGGCATTGGGTCTGTCGATCTTGTTAAGTGCAATGACAATGGGTACTCCCGCTACCTGAGCATGATTGATGGCCTCTTTGGTTTGAGGCATCACAGCGTCATCTGCAGCCACCACTATAATAGCCACGTCAGTGATCTTTGCTCCTCTGGCTCTCATAGCGGTAAAAGCTTCGTGACCGGGTGTATCCAGGAATGCGATCCTCTTACCTCCTTCGGTAGTTACGTCATAAGCTCCGATATGCTGGGTAATCCCTCCAGCCTCTCCTTCGGTCACTTTGGAGTCGCGAATGTAGTCTAGCAAGGAGGTTTTACCATGGTCGACGTGTCCCATAATAGTCACAATTGGTGCTCTCTCCTTAAGGTCCTCTTCACTATCTTCCAACTCTATTACCTCTACATCTTCGTCTGCTGACGTGAAATCCACATCATAACCAAACTCATCTGCAATAACAGTAATGGTCTCTGCGTCCAGCCTTTGGTTGATACTGACAAACATGCCTAAGCTCATACAGGTAGAGATCACATCATTGACAGATGTATCCATCAAAGAAGCTAAGTCACTTGCGGAAATGAATTCAGTTACTTTTAGCTTTTTAGATTCTTCCTGCTCTTGCTGAAGCTTCTCTTCTTCTGCCTCTGCCTTGGCAGACCTTTTCTCTTTTCTATATTTTGATCTATTAGGTCCTGTGGATTTGCCACCACTCAATTTAGCTAAAGTAGCCTTGATCTTATCTTGAATTTCCTTATCTGAAAGCTCCTCCGTTTTTCGAGTATCGGGTCGTCGACGATCTCCGCCGCCACCTCTTCGATCTCCACCTCGTCCGTGTTGTGCAGGACGTTGGCCTCCGCCTTCATTAGAGGCTATACGCTTCCTTGGGCGTTTTTTCCTTTCCTTGTTTTCATCCGACGATGCTACAGGCTTTGCCTTCTTCTTCTCTGCTGGCAATTCGATTTTGCCTAGAACGGTTAATCCTTTAAGAGATTCCGCTTTGGCCTCTATTACTTCCTTACCCTCTTTTACCTCCTGCTCTTCCTTGGGACTTTCTGCTACAGGCTCTTCTTTGGGTAGGGTTTCAGTTTCTTCTACCTCGGGTACTTCCTCAGGCTTTACCTCTTCGACCGGTTTTTCGACTGGAGGCTCCTCAACTGGCTTCTTCTCCTCTTCCTTGGGTTCTTCCTTCTTCTTTTTCGGTTTATCGAGGTCTATTTTGCCGACTACCTTTGGACCATCCAGCTTTCGCTTTGCAACGATTTTATCGGGCTTTTCTTCAACGACAGGTTCGGGTGCTGGAGCTTCAGCTTCCTCTTTTGGCTCTTCCTTAGGAGTCGTTACAACATTTTCTTTGATTAAGATCTCTTCTTCCTCCGAACCGGTGCTGACCGGTGGCGCTTCCGCTCCCGCCTTTATCACAAGATTGTCCCCGTGCTTGGTGCCAATGGTGAGACCGGAGGCCTCTTCCTTGTCCATAGCAGAGTCCGCGAACTCCTTGGAAAGCATGGCGAACTGCTCCTCGGAAATCTTGGAGTTAGGACTGCTATCTACTTCGTACCCTTTATCGGATAGAAAATCGATAATAGTAGTCCTACCTACATTTAATTTTCTTGCTACTTGACTTAATCGATACATTCAGTTCCTTTTTCTACTAAGCTAGCTGTCTTGTTCTATGCGAAATTATTCAAACTCTTGACTCAAGACACTAATAACATCATCAATAGTCTCCTCTTCCAAATCTGTCCTTCTTATCAAATCTTCCCGTCCAAGCTTCAAAACACTCTTGGCGGTATCCAAACCTATCCTTTTCAGCTCATCTATGATCCAGCTCTCGATTTCATCTGAGAATTCATCTAAATCCACATCTTCCTCTTCCAGACCATCCAATTCTCTAAAGACATCTATCTCCAGACCTACCAACCTACTGGCTAGTTTAATGTTTTGACCGCCTTTACCTATCGCCAAAGATACCTGATCGGGCTTTAAGTAAACCGAAACCCTGCTATTCTCTGTATCTATTTTCATGGAAACGATCTTTGCCGGGCTCAGTGCTCTGGCGATATATAGCTCCATGTTGTCAGTGAAGTTGATCACATCAATGTTTTCATTTTGCAACTCACGAACGATAGAATGAATCCTGGACCCTTTCATGCCAACGCAAGCTCCAACCGGATCAATCCTATCATCGTAAGATTCTACGGCAACCTTGGCTCTTTCTCCAGGCTCTCTCACCACATTTTTGATGGTAATCAGCCCGTCGTAGACTTCAGGTACTTCACTCTCAAACAGTCTCTCCAGGAATGTCGGCGAGGTCCGAGAAAGCACTATCCTGGGATTACCATTGTGCATTTCTACGCGATGAACAATTGCCCGGACTGCGTCTCCTTTTCTGTATCTGTCCTTATTAATCTGTTCGTTTTTGGGAATGATCAATTCGTTGCCTTCTGCATCGATCAATAGGACTTCTCGGCTAAGTATCTGGTAGACTTCTCCGGTTATGATTTCACCAACCAGGTCCTTATATTTTTGGAAAAGGATATCTTTTTCCAAATCTTTTATCTTCTGGATGAGCGTTTGACGCGCCGTCGTGACAGCACGGCGTCCAAAATCAAGCAATTTGATCTCTTCTGCTACTTCCTCTCCAATTTCAAAATCTGGTTCTATTTTCCTTGCATCAGTCAAGCTAATCTTATCGTGGTCCCAAATATCTTCGGAATTGTCATCAACGATTTCTCTAAACCTCCATATCTCAAGGTCACCTTTGTCGGCGTTGATAATGATATCAAAATTGTCATCTACCTTGAACTTCTTTCTGATCATAGTCCGGAATACATCTTCCAGTATCCTGATCATGGTAGGTCTGTCTATATTTTTATTTCTTGCAAAATCCGCAAATGAGTCAATTAATATTCCACTATCCATCTTACTTAAATGATATTAACACATTAGATTTTTTTATGTCGCTTAATAATATTGTCTTTTTTACTTCTTCCTTTTTGTTTTTCAGTACAAGGTGGATGGCATTATCCTTCATCTCTGTTAATTGTCCTTTCAGAATTTCTCCTGACAACAGCTCTACCTTGAGTTCTCGTCCTTTGTTCTTAAGATATTGTCTGCTAAGCTTCAAGGGCTGATCAACACCTGGTGACGAAACCTCCAAAGTATACTTACTGTCAAACAAATCGTCCTCTTCTATTTGGAAACCTAATCTTCTGCTCACGGCAGCGCATTGATCAATACTGAAATTAGGGTCGCCATCAATCAGAACTCGAACCCTTTGATGACCAGAATTCCCCACAATCGACATCTCCACCAAAAACAAATTCGGGTATTCCTCCAGAATACTCGTTACTAAGTCCTTTACCTTATCCTCTACCGACACCAACAACAATTTATTATGAATGAAAAGAGGGGACTTGCGTCCCCTCAAACCATAATTTTATATTTGCAGTGCAAAGCTAAAAGAAATTATTTTCAATTCAAATAAGCGCATTTTCCAAACCTTGTCCTGATGTCAAACGTCAGGGTATTATTTAAATCTAACTATTCGATGATCGGTAAACTCCGGGTTTTCAATTCTATCATACGAGAAAAGGTACCTTTTGAACCTCTCAACCCTCCCTATGTTGGCATGTACGTGTGCGGACCCACTGTTTATAGCGACGTGCATTTAGGCAATGTGAGAACTTTTCTCAGCTTCGATGTGATCAATAGATACCTTCGATTCCTAGGGTACAAAGTCCGATATGTAAGAAATATAACCGATGTCGGTCACTTGCTAGACTCTGGTGAGGACAAAATCTCCAAAAAAGCTAAACTCGAAAAAAAAGAACCTATGGAGGTGGTGCAGCGCTATGCTAATGACTTTCACCAAGTCATGCGTACTTTCAATGCATTAGATCCTGACATTGAGCCATCGGCCACAGGTCACTTGCTCGAGCAAATCCAGATGATAGAGACCTTACTGGAACAAGGATTTGCCTATGAATCCAATGGGTCAGTATATTTCGACGTAGGAAAATACAACGAAGCACATCATTACGGCATTCTCTCAGGCCGTAAAACCGATGAGCTATTGAGCCAGTCACGTGAGCTAGATGGTCAAGATGACAAGCGCAGCCCTTTGGATTTTGCACTTTGGAAGAAGGCCGCTCCGGAACATATCATGAGATGGCCAACCAGATGGAGCGATGGCTTTCCCGGTTGGCATCTGGAATGCTCTGTCATGAGTTCCAAATACCTGGGTAATACTTTTGATATTCATGGCGGCGGTATGGACCTGAAGTTTCCTCATCATGAATGTGAAATTGCTCAATGCCAGGCCGCCAATGGAGAATCGCAGGCCAAATACTGGCTGCACACCAACATGCTAACCGTCAATGGACAGAAGATGAGTAAGTCTCTGGACAATTCTTTTTTGCCTTGGCAATTGATTACCGGCAATCACAAGCTATTAGACCAAGGTTATAGCCCGATGACAATCAGGTTTTTCATGCTGCAGTCACATTACGCAAGTACACTTGACTTCTCCAATGATGCACTAAAGGCGGCAAACAAAGGATACCTCAAGTTGATCAATGGTCTTCGTATACTTAAGAACCTGACGTATCCGGGTGATACCTCAGAAAGCCTGAATGAAAAGCAGGTTACGCAAATTGAGAAAATGTGTGACAACTGTTATCACGCGATGAATGATGACTTTAATACGGCGCTTACTATTGGTCATATTTTTAACCTGCTGAAAAAAGTCAACTCACTGTATACTGGACAACTCTCCTTCGAAGAGATTGGTGAGGAAATCTTCAAAAAGATGAAGTCGACAATTCTAACTTTTACAGAGGATGTCCTTGGCTTGACCATAGAATCCAATCTATCGGGTGAAAACATGCTTAACCTTGTACTTCAGGAATACAAAATGGCTAAAGACGCCAAGGACTATGACAAGGTAGATCTACTTCGAGCCAGACTCAAGGATCAAGGCATAGCTGTCAAGGACATGAAGTCCGGAGTCGGGTGGGCCTATGAGGAATAAGATAACACCCTGATCATGAAGGCTGGTATCATTGGTGCAGGGATCGGTGGACTTACAACAGCACTGTTTCTACAGAAGACAGGATTTGAAATAGATATCTATGAACAAGCTCCCGAGCTAAATCCAGTAGGTGCCGGAATCATTTTGGCCAATAATGCCATGCAGATTTATGATAAGCTTGGTATTAGAGAAGAAATTGAACTTCAAGGTCATGCGATTTCAGCTGTCAAAATCACCTCGCCAAAACTTTCGCCTATCTCAGCGACCAGTCTGAAATATTTTGAAAAGAAGTACGGCGTCAAGAATGTAGCCATTCACCGCGGAGTGTTACAAGAAATATTGTTGTCTGAATTAGCAGAGAATACACTTCACCTAGGTCACCAATTGATTGGAGTCCATGAGTTAGAAGACAAGTATCAGCTTGAGTTTAGTCAAGGCCACATGATCTCCACACCAGTTGTGATCGCGGCAGACGGATTGAATTCAACCATTAGAAATGCAATCTTTCCGAATGCAAAGGTTAGAAATGCCAAACAGATTTGCTGGCGTGGAGTCACCAACTTTCAATTGCCAACAAGATTTCAAAACCAACTTACAGAAGCCTGGGGACCTGGTGACAGGTTTGGATTTGTGCAAATCAACAAAGAGCAGGTTTACTGGTATGCCTTGAAGAAAGGCAACAGCGAGGAATCTATTGAAGGGTATCTTGAATCATTTAAGAAAAGCTACCATTCGCTTATCGAGGAAGTATTGGAAGCTACACCAACCCAAAATATCCATATCTCACCAATATCAGATCTCCAACCTATCAGACAATGGCATCACCATAATATCTGCTTGATAGGAGACGCTGCCCATGCAACTACACCCAATCTGGGACAAGGCGCATGTCAAGCCATTGAAGACGCTTATGTACTGACAGAATGTCTCCATCAGCATGAGGCAGATGAAGCTTTTTGCGAATACCAACGGCTAAGAATGCCAAAAGCCCACCAGGTTGTGAATACCAGTTGGCGACTTGGGAAGATGGCTCATTGGCGCAATCCACTTGCAACTGGCCTTCGTAACGCCCTCATGAGGTCAATGCCCCCTATTCTGAATAGAATGCAGTCTGATCGGATCTTTAAACTTACTTTGCTTGAGAGCAGCTGAACTTAGATAGTATTGAATCGGGGGTGTTTTTATAACCATTTGCCGAAGGTGATTACCGTATGGATTTAGATTGCAATTTTCTCATCCGCATTTCGGTTGCATTCATCGATAAAAATTCCGTTCTGCTCCAGAGTAAAGGGAAAATCCACGATGGATTCATAAATTGAGTGGTTCAATCTTATAGCAATGATGGTTTTGAGGGGTATCAATCTTATTAGTCTTTTAGCTGTTTCTTTTCAGTTACTTACCATGCAAGCCTTTGGTCAGCATGGACACCAATATCGCTTCGAACACTTTACGACAAAAGACGGTATTGCCAATCTTTTTATCAATGGCATAGAACAAGATCATCAAGGGAACTGGTGGTTTTATTCAGAAGGAGGTCTTATTAAATACAATGGTTTTGTGTTCAAAAACTTCGTCCCAAAACTCGAAGATCCCAATTCTATCCCGATCAACGGTCAAAGCCAAATATTCAAGCTTCACAATGACCAGTTTGCCATGTTTCCTAACCTGGATAGCGCCTTCACTTTCGATCCTGTTACCAAGCGGGTCAAAAAATTTAAAAGCGAGGTCAAATTTGGTCTAACAGGTATTGTTGCTCGGGATTTTTCCCTCTGGGTTGGTTCACGTAATCAAGGGTTGGTACATCTTGACAAAGACTTGAAGTTTATTAAAAACTATGTCCCTAAAATGCCCTCAACAGATATGTCTACTGTCAGCGTGAATACAGCATTTGAGGACTCGCAAGGAATAATTTGGGCTGGATTTCATCCAGGGGGCCTATGTAGAATCAATCGCGAACGTCAAACTATTCGAAGTTATCCATACGTAACTATTGATGATGATCAAATTGAAGGGAAATCGAAGGTATTAAATGGATATGCTCGCGATATCGCTCAAATCAATCCTGATGAGCTTTGGATAGCGTCAGATGCCGGACTTGTGCACTTCGACATTCGAACCGAAAGTTTTACCCACTATCGTCCTCGTTCCAATATAGCCAAAAGAAGTATCAATAGTCAGAATATTCAATTTCGACACTTGTATCATTATAAAGGCATCATTTGGTGCGGTACAGACCAGAAGGGCATTTTCTTATTTGATATAGGCAAGAGAGAATTTGTACAGCATATTCAAGCTAATGAGTATAACCCGCATGCTCTGAGGTCAAACAGAATTATGGATTTCAGGGTATCTGAAAAATTTCCAGATGGCGTTTTATGGATCAATACACCTTCTGCCCTGACAAAAGTGAACCTGGAGCAAAAGCCATTTCAACTCTACAGACACTTCCCTGAAGACAAGACGACTATATCTTTCAAAGCGGTAAGGACTATCTACAAAGAAGGGGATGAGTTATGGATAGGCAGTGATGGAGGCGAAGGGCTAAATATAGTAAATACACGTACGGGAAAGATCATTAGACATAATTACGATGCGCTAAATAACGGATCTATAGGAAGCGGTTCTATTGGTAGCATAGTAAAGAGGCCAGACGGTCAGTATTGGATTACAACGTGGAGTGGTTACCTAAACCTGTATGATCATCAGAAAGGTACATTCCGAAAATGGCGGGCTTTTAACAATAACTTCGGGTTAGATAGAGGATGGGCGTTTTGCGCTTCTGCTTTGGATAGCGATGGTAACTACTATCTTTCGGCTATCAATGCCGGTGTACAATTTATGCCTGCAGACCAATTCAAGATTACCAAATTTTTTGAAAATCGAAGCGGTTATCAACCTAATATGATCTCGCATATTACTTCCAGAGCAATCCTGGTTGACGATAGGACAGAGGGAATCATGTGGTTTGGAACAGGTAATGGCTTGTCTCGTTATAACTCGAAAACAGATAGATGGAAAAATTATCTTCAAGACAAGGAAAGGTATGACCTCCCTTGCAATAGTATTATAAGCATTCATCAAGGGAATGAGAGCGTCCTCTGGCTAGGTACGGAAGGCTGTGGTCTCTTGAGATTCGACATCAATGCCGATCTTGTTAGTACTTTCACCACCGCCAATGGACTTCCCTCCAACACCATCAACGCCATTTATTCTGATAATCTTGGAAGGCTATGGATGTCAACTGGAAACGGTGTTTCTGTTTTTGATCCTCGCAACGAGACCTTCAAAAATTATTTCCTTGAAGATGGTTTACAAGACAATCTTTTCTACTGGGGGGCACATTTTCAAGATGAGAATGGCAGAATCTATTTCGGCGGACCCGAAGGCCTTACAGCATTTGATCCGGAACAAATTGAGGACAACCCCTACATCTCAAGTCCTGTAATTGATCAAGTTTACGTCCAAAAACAAGAAGTGCAGCCAGGAGATTTAGTGAATGATCGCATGCCACTTAGCATTGCTGAAGATGGCAAAATGCAATTAGCCATTCATCATGAAAATAATGATTTCTCCATAGCATTTTCCTCGACTCACTACGCTAATCCAAGGTCCATCAAGTTCAAGTACAAGCTTGAGGGTTATGACTCGAAATGGATAACCACTCGATTAGGAGAAAGAATGGCTAACTACTCTAATTTGCCTCCAGGATCATATGACCTGGCACTAAAGGCCAGCAACAACGACGGTAAGTGGGCCGAAGAAATTCAAAAACTTGGGATAAAAGTTTTTCCTCCATGGTGGGCAACATGGTGGTTTCGAGTAAGTGTTATTTTGCTAGTGACCGGGTCTGGTTTTTACTTGTATCGACGAAGAATAGCTAACCTTCGAAGAGACCAAAAATTACTCGAATATCGGATCAATGAAGCCACGGATCAGATTAAAAAACGCAACGAGGAGCTACAAGAGCAGCAAGAGAATTTAAAACTGGCCATACAGGATACAAACTTTGTGATGGCAGAAGCCATTGAATCTGGTAATTTCAGTGCAAGAATTGATGTCGCCAATAAAACCGGCGAATGGCGCAATTTGGGAGAGTCTGTAAACAAACTCTTTGAGTCCATCATTTCACCATTCGAAGGTATCAACGAAGTAATAGAGGCAATGGCCCTAGGAGATTTGACTAAAAGATACTACGGAGATGCAAAAGGGGATATCAAGTCTTTGACCGATAGGATGAATGAAGCATTGGATCAGTTATCAAGTTTATTACTGGATGTTACAGATAGAGTGAGAGTCATCGGTCAATCTTCGGAAGAAATGAGTATGACCACCGGGGAGATGAATTCAAGCACAGGGGAAATTTCGTCCGCCATTGCAGAAATGAGTGAAGGGGCTCAAAGACAAGTGGCCAAAGTTGATGAATCTTCTAAGCTTATCGAGGATATCCTATCCTTTTCCAGAGAAATGGGCCAACAGGCGCAGTTGATAAATGAGACTGCAGAAGACGGTGTGCACCAAAGTGAAAATGGCAACCTGCTTATTGGGAAAGTCGGCAGCGGTAGAGATTAAAGCTTATTCGACGAAAACCGGAGAAGCCATTGCCTCACTGGTAAAAAGATCTCAGGAAATATCAAGTGTGCTTAGTATCATCAAGGAGATAGCTGCTCAAACCAATCTGCTCGCACTTAATGCGGCAATTGAAGCTGCTCAGGCCCAGGAAGCGGGAAGAGGCTTTGCTGTCGTAGCACAGGAAATTAGAAAACTCGCGGAGGGGTCGAAAGCATCAGTTCAAGATATCGAGCAACTTGTTGAAGACATACAAAAAGATACCAGCGAAACAGCTGCGTTGATGACAGAAATGAACACGAGGGTGAATGCCGGTGAAAAAGATTCGAAAGTGGCTGCCGAAGGTTTCCGTAAAATTGCGAATTCTTATACCCAGACCCTTCAGCTTTCAAAACAAATTGCTGAAGCAACCAAACAACAAACCAAAGATATTGGCAATGTTATCAACATCGCCGAGAGCGTTGTGGTAATTGCAGAAGAGACCGCAGCCGGAACTGAACAGATAGCGAGCTCTTCCCTAGAGCTTTCCGCCGGAATGAATGATCATGCTCAGAAAACATACGATGTCACCAATATCGTAACAGAGCTCACCGAAAAAGTCGGCAATTTTAAGCTGAAATAGTACACCCCAGGTAGGTTATTGTATCTCGTCTCTAAGAAGACTCTTGACAATAACCTATCTATCATAGTACTTTGCCATTATGAAAATATGCCTGGCTCAAACCCGATCTGTTCCTGGTCGTGTTGATGTCAATTTGCAAATACATCTGCAAGCCATAAAAAAAGGAATTCAGCAGCAGGCGGATCTCATCGTTTTTCCTGAATTATCTCTGACAGGGTATGAGCCTGTTCTGGCTGGGGATTTAGCATTGAGCTTAGATGATCCGCGTCTTGACTGTATTCAAGCATTGAGTGATGAAAACCAAACCTGCATAGGATTGGGAGCTCCAATCAAGCACGAAGAGGGTACCAGCATTGGTATGATCATATTCCAACCCCACCAATCCAGATGGCTATATGAGAAAAAATATTTACATCCCGATGAAGTGCCTTTCTTTATCGAGGGAAAGAAACAACCAAAGCTAGTTATCTATGAAACGACTATTGCCTTGGCTATTTGCTATGAGTTATCAATTAAAGATCATTTGTTGCACGCTTTTGCGACAGGTTCTGATCTCTATCTGGCTAGTGTGGCAAAAACTCAACAGGGCATAGAACAAGCCCAGGTCCAACTTTCTCAAACAGCTCAGCAGCATACTTGCCTGGTCTTAATGGTCAATGCTGTAGGACCGGCGGATGGTGTGATCTGCGCGGGTCAGTCCACCATATGGAATAGTGACGGGGGAAAAATGTGTCAACTTTCCTCGGATCAAGAGATCCTGGCTATGTTGGATACAAGCACTAATGAAACGAGGATTATCGAACGGTGAAAGTATTGCCGCACCTGTAGTAAAGAGAAATCGCATGCCATGTCTTAAGCATTCTGATTGAATGCTCCTCATAATTGGCGTTTGTCAAAAAGAAGCACTTTGAAATGATGATCAAAAAGCTAATCCCAGCTTGTGGCGTAGTAGAAGGCCCAGAGTCAACGAGCGAAGCGGAGGAGCGATCTACGTGAGATTAAATCACGATGAAGAGGATTCAAAAAAAGGGGCTCAAAGCCCCTTCCAGATTAAGTCTTAGCTTGCTATCTGTTTCTGTTTCTCCTTAAATTTTTTGAGCTGTCTACGAAGTGCCTCAACAGCCTCATCAGCAGCCGCTTCAAAGGACTTGCACTTCTCTTTGGCAAAGAGCTGATTTCCAGGGATGTTGAGTTTAATCTCAATAATTTTATTTTCCCTGGAGTCACCATTCTCCAGTCTCATAAATACTTCACCATCGATGATACGATCATAAAACGTTTCCAACTTGTTTGCCCTTTTCTGAATGAAATCAACAAGTTTTCGATCTGCGTCGAAGTGGATGGAATGCATTTGTAGTTTCATGATTTTTGAAAGTTTAAGGATTAACAATTATGCTTTTGGATGGGCTTGGTCGAAGGTCGACTTCAGCTTTTCCAGTGAATTATGCGTGTAAACTTGGGTAGCAGCAAGACTAGTGTGCCCCAATAGATCTTTTACAGCGTTCAGGTCAGCTCCTTTGTTTAGCAGGTGTGTTGCAAATGTATGTCGAAGTACGTGTGGGCTCTTCTTATCCTGAGTGGATACTGCTCCTGCGTACTTCTTGACTATGCGATATACCATCATAGGATAAATCTGATCTCCTGAGTCTGTAACTAGCAGATACGGTGTGTTACAATTTTCCAAATGCCTATTCCGCAACTGCTGGTATTGGTTTATTAATTTAACGATAGAATCCGAAATTGGTACTATCCTTTCTTTATTTCTTTTACCTAAAACTTTGACTAATTGTTCATGATGATCGATATCCGTATCCTTGATCCCTATCAACTCCGATAATCGGATACCTGTGGCATACAAGATTTCTAATAGCAATTTGTCGCGAGTACCGGCAAATCCATCAGGATATTCAATCTGATCTAATAGTGTAGTCATCTCCCCTTCTCTAAAAAAGGTGGGGAGTGGCTTATCAGTCTTTAATGGCCTGAGTCTGGAAGCCGGGTTTTTGGTGATAAACTCCCTGGCCAGCAGAAACTTGTAAAAAGACTTAAGAGTGGCAATCTTGCGATTGATGGATCTGGGTGTGATAGATCGCTCCATCAGGTCTACCACCCAACTTCGCAAATAAGAATGCTCCGCCTTACTAAGATCATTGATCTCAAAAGTCGATTCTAAAAAAAGTAAAAGTTGGTTGAGGTCCTCTCGGTAAGCTTTTAGGGTATGTTCGCTATACCTTTTTTCGAATTGGAGGAACTTGAGAAAGTTGATAATCATAAGCCAGCACACCCAAATGTGGGCATGACTAACTTAAGTAATTAAATGGCAAAAGACTATTGGAAATCTACTTATTTTCCAGGTCTCTCATTTTTTGTTTGTATTGTGCTTTGATGATCTCACCTCTTCTTTTCACAGAAGGTTTTGTGAAAAAAGTGCGGGATCTTAGCTCACGAAGCACACCGGTTTTCTCAAATTTTTTCTTGAACCTTTTCAGTGCTTTGTCAATAGATTCGTTCTCTTTTACGTTTACAACGAGCATAAATTCCTTTTTTAATGGGGCGCAAATGTAGGCCCTTTCGAGAAACAATGAAAGAGTATTACTTCAAAATCTCCCTGGAAATGACAATTTTTTGTATCTCTGAGGTCCCTTCACCAATAGTGCAAAGTTTGGCATCGCGATAGTATTTCTCAACTGGGTAGTCCTTAGTATAGCCGTAACCACCAAAAATCTGTACTGCTTCATTTGCCAGATCTACCGCTACCTCTGAGGCATAGAGTTTTGCCATGGCGGAAGCTTTGGTGACGTTAGCTCCCTGGTTTTTCAGCTCGGCGGCCTGGTAAGTCAACATCTTAGCTGCCTCTAGCTTAGTTGCCATTTCTGCCAACTTGAAGGATATCCCCTGGAAATGATAAATCGGTTTACCAAATTGCTCGCGTTCCTTTGAGTACGCCAAAGCTGCTTTCAGGGCTCCTTCGGCAATGCCGCAACTCAAAGCGGCAATTGATATACGACCACCGTCCAAAACCTTCAACGACTGAACAAATCCATCACCAACTTCGCCTATAAGGTTATCAGCAGGGATCCGACAATCCTCAAATATCATTTCGGCCGTTTCTGAGGCTCGCATGCCCAGTTTATCTTCTTTTCGTCCTCCTCTAAAGCCTGGAGTACCTCGATCTACCACAAAAGCAGATGCATTACGCGAAGTATTGGGCTCTCCTGTGCGAGCTACGACCACTGCTACATCCGCGGAGATACCATGGGTGATGAAATTTTTAGCACCATTGAGGACCCAATGATCACCCTCTCGAACGGCTGTAGTTCTCATATTTCCAGCATCAGATCCCGTGTTAGGCTCAGTAAGTCCCCAAGCCCCTAACCATTCTGCTGTAGACAGTTTGGGCAGATAATGGCTCTTCTGCAACTCATTGGCATGCTGTAGTATATGACCTGTACACAAGGAATTATGGGCCGCCATGGAAAGTCCAATAGAGCCATCAATTTTTGCTAATTCAATGATTGCCGTAACATAC
>JAHCMJ010000011.1 GCA_019192485.1 Cyclobacteriaceae bacterium HetDA_MAG_MS6
CAAAATGCCGAAAGAAAAAGTATTGATTACCGGTGGAGCTGGATTTCTAGGATCTCACCTCTCTGACCGCTTTCTAAAAGAAGGTTATCATGTAGTGGCCATGGACAACCTACTAACTGGTAGTTTGGACAATATTGAGCATTTGATGGGAGAGAAGGATTTTGAATTTCATCATCACGATGTGTCGAAATTCGTTCATGTTTCTGGAAATGTAAAATATATCTTACATTTTGCCTCCCCAGCCAGCCCAATAGATTACCTCAAAATGCCTATCCAGACGATGAAGGTAGGCTCGTTAGGAACGTTGAACTGTTTAGGGCTGGCTAAAGACAAAGGGGCCAGAATTTTAGTCGCTTCGACATCTGAAGTGTATGGCGACCCCTTGGTTCATCCACAAAAAGAAGACTATTGGGGCAATGTCAACCCTGTAGGACCACGCGGTGTATATGACGAGGCCAAACGTTTTCAAGAAGCACTAACTATGGGCTATCATACTTTTCATGGTCTTGAAACCAGAATTGTGAGGATATTCAACACCTTTGGTCCTAGAATGCGATTGGATGATGGTCGTGTGCTACCTGCTTTTATTTCTCAAGCTTTAAGGGGTGAAGACCTTACAGCATTTGGAGATGGATCGCAAACAAGATCTTTCACCTATGTCGATGATTTGGTAGAGGGTATTTACAGGTTACTTCTCAGTGATTACGCTCAGCCAGTAAACATTGGTAATCCGCAAGAGATCACTATAAAAGAATTTGGTGAAGAAATATTGAGGTTAACAGGGAGCAAGTCAAAAATCACCTATCATCCATTGCCAAAAGATGATCCTAAACAGCGCAAGCCGGACATCACGCTAGCGAAAGAGGTGCTGAACTGGGAACCAAAATTTACCCGGGCAAAGGGGCTGGAGCCTACTTTGGAGTATTTTAAGAAGAAGGTCAAGGTTTGATTCAAAAGCCCTGTCCCAAGAGATTTAATTACTGATGTTACGCATCCTTACGATTGGCATTAATTGGTCTTTCGCAAAAACACCACAAATTCCCCTTCTCGAAGGGGTGTAGGGGTAGGTTTAAGTCAAAAAAATAGTTTTTGTGTAAGACCAGTTAATTATTGAAAAAACCATGAATTATAGAGTAGGAGTCATCGGACTAGGTTATGTAGGCCTACCCCTCGCTGTAGAGACTGGCAAGAAGTACCCAACCATTGGATTTGATATCAATCAATCTAGGATCGATGAATTGTGTAATGGAAAGGACTCAACACTAGAGGTCGAGCCTGAGGAGTTAGCTCTGGCTGAAAAACTTAGTTTCACTGCTAATATTGACGACCTAAAAGGATGCAATTTTTATGTCGTTACGGTGCCCACACCCGTAGACCATCATAAAAATCCTGATTTAACGCCACTAAAAAAAGCCTCCCAGGCTATTGCCAGAGTTCTATCACCTGGTGATATTGTGGTGTACGAGTCAACCGTCTTCCCAGGCTGCACTGAGGAAGAGTGCGTCCCTGTCCTTGAGGAGTTTTCTGGTCTTAAGTATAACCAGGATTTCTTTTGCGGCTATTCGCCGGAGCGGATCAACCCGGGAGACAAAGCACACCGGATTTATGACATCAAAAAAGTGACCAGCGGGAGTAACCAAGAAACTGCTGAGATAGTTAATGATTTTTACAAGTCCTTCATCACGGCAGGTACACATCTTGCAACTTCTATTAAGGTTGCGGAAGCAGCCAAGGTGATCGAAAATGCCCAGCGTGATATTAATATCGCCTTCGTCAATGAGCTTTCCATGATTTTCAATAAAATGGACATCGACACATTGGAGGTTTTAGAAGCAGCAGGGACCAAATGGAATTTTTTACCTTTCAAACCTGGGCTGGTTGGCGGCCATTGCATAGGTGTAGATCCTTTTTACTTAACGCATAAGGCTTCTAGCCTGGGATACCATCCACGGGTGATCCTTTCCGGGAGAGAGATCAACGATGGTATGGGGGCGGAAGTTACCAAAAGGGTCATTAAGCTTTTAGCCGAAAAGAAGAAGTTGACCAGTGATTGTAGAGTATTGATTTTAGGATTCACTTTTAAGGAAAATTGTCCCGATGTTCGTAACACCAGGGTAATTGATATCGTGGAGGAATTTAGACAGTTTGGCATCGAAACAGATGTTTTTGATCCTAATGCGGATTCCGAGGCTACGAAATCAGAATATCATATTGATCTCCTCCCCAAAATTGAAAGAAAGTACGAAGCAATTGTTTTGGCAGTTTCCCATGTTAACTTTGCCGACTTGAATTGGAAGCAGTTAAGAGTAGAAACCCAGGTCATTTTTGATGTCAAAGGATTTCTTCCTCCCGATCTGGTAGATGGTCGACTGTGATCTATATCATAAAAACTTTTTGCTTTGAGAGACGAAAACATCATTCCGCATGATCATGCCATTAAGCTAGACGATCGGGTCAAGCTGGGGGGACATCTGCCAAAACTGATCTGGTTTACTGGTCTTTCAGGGTCCGGCAAGTCAACACTGGCTGGCGCATTCGAAGTTGAGCTGTATAAGCTTGGTTATCGTACCTATATCCTGGATGGTGATAACGTTCGATCAGGACTGAATCAGGATCTAACATTCTCTGAAAAAGATAGAACAGAAAATATTCGTAGAATCGCCGAAGTCTCCAAGTTGTTTGTGGATGCGGGTATCGTTGTATTAACAGCGTTTATATCTCCTTTTGCAGAGGACCGGAAACAAGCTCGTGATCTGGTCGGTTCCAAAAACTTTGCAGAGATATTTGTCGATTGCCCTCTGGAGGTCTGTGAAGCCCGTGATGTAAAAGGATTATACAAAAAAGCCAGAGCCGGTGAAATCCCAAACTTTACTGGAATTAGTTCGCCATTCGAAGAGCCGATTGACCCCGATGTCCATGTCAAGACGCATGAAGAAAGCCTTGAAGAAAGCCTTAGTAAACTTAAAAGTATAATTCTTCCTAAACTTGCACCTTCATTCCCTCCGGGGAGGGTCTAGAGATAGGGTCCTGTAAAATTCTTTTGTCCTAATCATGAATTACAATCTTACGCACTTAAAGGAACTTGAAGCTGAGTCCATCTATATTCTCAGGGAGGTATTTGCTCAATTTGAAAACCCTAGTATCTTATTTTCCGGAGGAAAGGATTCGATTGTGGTTACCCACCTGGCCAGAAAGGCATTCCATCCGGCCAAGATCCCCTTTCCGCTGGTGCATATCGACACGGGGCACAATTTTCCTGAGACTATCGCTTTCAGAGACAATCTAGTTGAAGAACTAGGGGCCAAACTGATCGTAGGATCCGTTCAAAAATCCATCGACGAAGGTAGAGCTGCTGAGGAAAAAGGGAAGAATGCCAGTAGGAATGCTATTCAAACTATTACACTACTGGATACCATCGAAGAAAATCAGTTTGATGCCTGTATAGGGGGTGCCAGGAGAGACGAAGAAAAAGCAAGAGCGAAAGAGCGCTTCTTTTCGCACCGAGACGAATTTGGTCAATGGGATCCTAAAAACCAACGTCCGGAGTTATGGAATCTTTTCAACGGCAAGCACCATCATGGCGAGCACTTCCGCGTGTTTCCTTTGAGCAATTGGACTGAGATGGATGTTTGGCAGTATATCCTAGCTGAAAACATCGCTATTCCGTCATTGTACTTTGCCCATGAACGTCAAGTCATATGGAGAAGCAATACCTGGTTGCCAGTATCCGATTTTATCCAAATTGGAGAACAAGATGAGGTAGTAACCAAACAGCTGCGATTTCGAACCCTGGGAGATATTACCATTACCGGAGGCATTGAGTCGGATGCTGATACTCTGGCCAAAATCGTAGAAGAAGTCGCTTCTGCGAGACAAACCGAACGCGGCAATCGTGAAGATGACAAAAGGTCCGAGACCGCCATGGAGGACAGAAAGAAAGAGGGATATTTTTAGAACAAGGGTCATTAGGACTTAGGCATTGGGTTCGAATAGTCTGAAATAGAATAATTATGAGAAAGTTTAAGGATTTGGAAATATGGCAATTGGGGAAAAAGCTTGCCATTGATATTTACAAATTGACCAACAGTATGCCTAAAGAGGAGGTCTATGGGATGACCTCTCAAATGCGTAGAGCAGCGGTATCTATTCCATCCAATATTTCGGAGGGCTGCAGTCGAAGGTCTAACAAGGAGTTTGCTCACTATTTGGAAATATCATTAGGGTCATCTTTTGAGCTGGAGACGCAATTGATCATCACCGCTGAGATAGGTTTCCTCCATGACGGGGAGGTACAAGGATTAATAGGCGAAATCAACTTAATGCAAAAAAAGATTAATTCGTTCGTCACAACAGTAAGAAAACTTTGACATGACAGACTCACCTAAAGCCCAAAGCCCAAAGCCCGATACCCAAAAGCCAAAAGCTAACGCCAATCACTATCTCGACATGGAATTGCTTCGCTTTACTACAGCTGGAAGCGTGGATGACGGTAAAAGTACGTTGATTGGAAGATTACTTTATGATTCCAAATCCATTTTTGAAGACCAGATAGAGCAGGTCAAACAATCCAGTGAAAGAAAGGGATTGACACACACCGACTTAGCGCTTTTAACCGATGGCTTAAAAGACGAACGCGAACAGGGAATTACTATCGACGTTGCCTATCGATATTTTGCTACACCGAAACGAAAGTTTATTATAGCAGATACACCTGGTCATATTCAATATACTAGAAATATGGTGACCGGGGCTTCTACCGCAAATGTTGCCTTGATACTAGTAGATGCACGAAACGGCGTGGTAGAGCAAACCTGTAGACATTCGATCATCGCCGCACTCCTACAAATTCCACATGTGGTAGTCTGCGTGAATAAGATGGACCTCGTTGATTACAAGCAAGAAGTATTTGATCAGATCAAAACGGATTATGAACAATTTGCTTCCAAGCTTGATGTGAAAGATGTCCGATTTATTCCAATCAGTGCATTGAATGGTGATAATGTGGTCAATCGCAGCGAAAAGATGACCTGGTATGAAGGGTCAACCCTACTGTACACTTTAGAAAACATCCATATCGGCAGTGATCACAATCATATCGATTGCCGATTCCCAGTCCAGACAGTCATCCGACCAAAAAACGATGCGTACCATGATTACCGCGGTTATGCTGGCAGAATTGCAGGAGGCGTCTTTAAGCCTGGCGATTCAGTGACAGTGCTACCATCTGGATTTACCTCAAAGGTGAAAACTATCGAAACTTTCGAAGGCCCTCTTGAAGAAGCTTTTGCACCTATGTCAGTTACATTGACCCTCGAGGACAATATTGATGTGAGTAGGGGAGATATGATTGTTCGGGACAACAATCAGCCCAATCCGACACAGGATGTGGAGGTTATGTTATGTTGGCTCAATAATAAAGGACCGATGCCACGGTCGAAATATACAATTAGGCATACTACTTCAGAAATGAAAAGTATGATCAAAGAAATTCGTTACAAATTAGACATCAGTACTTTGCACCGTAACGAGGAAGATAAGAATATTGGAATGAATGATATCTGCAGGGTGAGTCTCAGAACGACCAAACCAATACTCTCAGATTCGTATCGCAAAAACCGTCAAACAGGTAGTATTATTTTAGTAGACGACGCCACAAATGAGACTGTCGCAGCCGGGATGATTATTTGATTTCCAAGTGATTGCCTTGCTTTTCCTTCTCGGAGGGGCAGGGCCTGCCAGTCGGCAGACATGGGTGGGTTTAAAATTGTGATAGCTATCCTCCAAGAAGTGGGAATTTAGCTCAGTATATCCAGACTGACCTTTAAATGAAAATTTAAGAAACTTGCAACATCCAAATTCCCCTCCTGGGAGGGGTAGGGGTGGGTTAATAGAAGAGATATGAAAAGAAAAATAATCCCCTACAATCCGCAACTAAGAGCATTGGCCAAAAAACTCCGTCAAAACATGACCTTATCAGAAGTTTTACTTTGGGATCAACTCAAGCAAAAAAAAATCAAAGGATTCGATTTTGATCGTCAGAGACCCATTGACGAATTCATAGTTGACTTCTACTGCAAAGATTTAATGTTGGCGATTGAAGTCGATGGAGGCAGTCATAATCACGAAGAGGAGCATCAATATGATAAAAAGCGTCAGCAAAGACTGGAAAGTCTTGGGGTACATTTCTTGAGATTTGATGACAGGGAGGTTAAGAAAGATATTGATAATGTTATTCGCACTATTGAAATCTGGATTGAGAATAACAAACCCACCCTTGTCCGCCGGCAGGCAGGCCCTACCCCTCCCAGGAGGGGAGCAAATACTGAAATAGACATAGCCCCCTCAAAAGCAAAGTTATCTGAGCATTCAGGCACAAAATTCGACTCCTCTAAGGAGAGCTTGGTGTATGGTAGACCAGTTAATCCCATGAATAGCAAGACAGCGCACTTTACAGCCTCGAATCCCCTCCTGAGAGGGGTAGAGGTGGGTTCTTTAGACCTACAGGACCTCCTGGAGACAGCAAAAAAGGCGGCTTTATCAGCCTCAAAACAGATTTTGAAGATTTACAACTCAGGAGATTTTTCAATAGAAGCCAAAGCTGATAACTCTCCTTTGACATTGGCAGATAAAGCTTCGCATGAAGCCATTGTAAAGATTTTGGAGGGAACTAATCTTCCTGTTTTAAGCGAGGAAGGAGCTTCTATCCCGTTCGAAGAAAGAAAAGATTGGGAATATTTCTGGATGATTGACCCGCTAGATGGCACAAAGGAATTTATCAAAAAAAACGGGGAGTTCACGGTAAACATTGCATTGATTCACCACCAGAAGCCAGTATTAGGTGTAGTAAATACTCCTGTTCTCAACGAGATGCACTGGGCCACCCAAGGACAAGGAGCCTTTAAGGATGGAAGTAAAATTCATGTAAACACCTTTGACTATCAAGATATAGACTTGAGGGTAGTAGCATCGAGATCACACTTAAACGCCGACACCGAAGAGTTCTTGAAGGCCTTGAATAGACCTTACATCGTTTCCAAAGGGAGTTCCTTGAAGCTCTTGATGGTCGCAGAAGGAAGGGCAGACCTTTACCCCAGATACGCTCCGACGATGGAGTGGGACACTGCCGCAGCGCAGATTATTGTAGAAGAAGCCGGTGGCAAAGTACTTCAAAGAGACTCACAAGACCCTGTTAGATATAACAAGCAAGACCTCCTCAATCCTCATTTTCTGGTTACCGGCAATTCACTTTAGTTATGCACTTCTAATTTTTCTCCAAATCCCCTACTAGGAGTGGCTAGAGTTGGGTTCTCAAAGAAATCTGTTTCGCAAAATACAACTATCTTTAAGATACAACTATTAAAATCAATGATTGCCGGAGTTAAAAAACGATTAATTAAGGTAGATGAGTATTATCGAATGGCGGAAGTGGGCATCATCAAGCCTGGCGATCATGTTGAGTTGATCAAAGGAGAAATTTTAGAAATGAGCCCTATTGGAAGTAGACATGCTGGCACTGTTAAAAAGCTGAATAAGTTATTCAACAGGTTATTTGATGATCAAGTTGTAATTGGAATCCAGGACCCGATTCGCGTTGATGAAGAAAACGAACCTGAACCCGACGTATCCATACTCAGTCCTCGAGAAGACAGTTATACAGGTAATCACCCTACTCCAGAAGATGTCATGGCTGTCATTGAAGTAGCAGATTCCTCCTACGAATATGATTTTCATGTCAAGTCTGAACTTTATGCAAATGCTGACATTCCAGAATATTGGCTGATCAATCTTGAAAAAAATCGAATTGAAGTATATACTTCTCCTGTTTCAGGAAGCTACGGAAAGAAACAAGATTTCTTAAAAGGAGACAAGATTCCATTCTTGGATGCTTTAATTCCGGCGAGTGATATCATATGATCTCTGCCTAAGTGTAAGAACAATGCAAGCGAGCCTGGAGGGTGTCTCAAAAGACGTCATTTCGACCGTAAAGGAGAAATCCTATGCTTTTAAGTACCGAATATCAATAATTTGAGATTTCTCGATTCCTCGAAATGACCGGGCCGCGCAGGCTTGACTTTTGGATCCTTTGTGTCAAGACAAAGGATGATAATCCCAATAGCCCCTTTATTCAAATTTTAGAAGTTGGAAAGTTTCAAGAAAACGATCTAGCACGTGACGCTCTGGATTATGTGACCTGCTTTTAGCTTAAGGAATGGTTGGTTTGATATCTTGGGCTTACCAGAAAATGGCTTACGGTGAAGGAGGGTGGGATGTCCACGAATAGTGTGGGCCATTCGAAGGTTGTGCGATAGCAGGCTAAAGGGCTGGCTTTGAGCGATTTAGTGTGGAGAATGGGCTTTATTCGTGGTGCCTTTTTCTTTTGTTTCGTTTTCTTTTGGAGCAAGCAAAAGAAAATGAAATGCCATCGTAGAACCTCAATTTCATATTAAAATGGATTTCACCGGGTATTGATTTAATGTTTTTTGGAAGTTAAAAGCTGTATCCCAGTCATAAGACGATTTTTCATATTGCTCGTAGGAGGGCAGAGAAGAAAATTTGGAGGGGTGTAGATGGCATCTACTTAGAGTCTCAGATTTTTCCGGTCTGCGCAGGCCAAACCGATTTTGAGGCCGCTGCATTACTTTTTGGAAATGAAAAGTAGAGGATCTGTTTCTTAACAATAATTTTAACTCATGAGGTGAAGAAGAAACCTGTTTGTGTTACTTCTCAAAACCCAGTCCATTTCATTGCTCAATACTTTTTTCTCCATACCTTTGCAGCCGATTTTAAATATCAATACTTCCTTGCGACGAAGTTATTGGCGGGTGAATGAAACAACTACAACTGGCAAAGCAATTTTTATTTTTCTTGAGTATACTGGTTGCTTGCAACCTGAAAGCGCAGCAATTAGATCCATCTAATTTACAGAATCTAAATGTTGACGAACTTACTGACGAACAGGTGCAGAAGTTTGTGGATCAGGTTGAATCTAATGGGTACACGGAGGATCAACTGTTACTGCTGGCAAAAACCCGGGGAGTTTCCGATATCCAAATCCAAAAATTAAGACAACGTATTGCTAAACTACAATCCGGGAGATCACAGACTACCGATGTGCCTAGCACAGATCGTTTAAGGGAAGACCTCGGTGTTGAGAATAGAAGGCTAGCTAACGATCCTTTTGCTTTAATAATCCCAGAAGAAAAAGAGGAAGACTCCGAAGAGCTGGAGATTTTCGGACTATCTTTTTTCAAAAATGAGAACCTCACCTTTGAGCCTAGCCTAAATATCCCCACTCCGAAAAACTATCAGATCAGTGCGGGAGACGAGATCATCATAGATGTATGGGGAGCTTCGGAGCAGACCTATCAACTAACTGTTTCTCCCGAAGGGTCGATTCGCATCACTGGCCTAGGGCCTATATACTTAAATGGACTCACTGTTGATCGAGCTACCAGAAGAATAAAGGCTCGCCTCAAATCGATTTACAGCACGCTAGGAGAGAACACTTTTGCCGATGTCAGCTTAGGCAAGACCCGCTCCATCAAGGTGCACGTAGTGGGCGAAGTAGAACGTCCTGGAACATATCTCGTCTCTTCATTCGCAACAGCTTTCAATGCGCTTTACCAGGCCGGCGGACCGACAAAGTCTGGATCTTTACGGGATATTCGAGTTTTTCGAGGAGGTCAAAAAATCGGTACCTTAGATGCTTATCGCTATCTATCAGATGGGTTAAGTGACGGGTTGATTTTGAAAGACCAAGATGTCATTTCTGTGCAACCTTATGGCGATCGAGTCAAGATTTTAGGAGAGGTGAAACGCCCTTCTATTTATGAAATCAGTCCGGAGGAATCTGTGGAGCAGGCCATCAATTATGCAGGTGGATTTACGGAGAAGGCATTTACAGAACGACTAAATATCAGGAGAAACGATGGTAACTTTAAGAAAATGGTAACTGTAGATAGAATTCAATTTGGGAATACTGCTATGCAAGGAGGCGATGAAGTGACAGTTTCTCTAATTTCCAATCAATTCAAAAATCGTGTCACCATTGAAGGAGCCGTGTACCAACCAGGCGAATATGCTTGGTCAGAAGGTTTGACATTAAGCCAGTTATTAGAACAAGCCCAAGGACTTCAACCTGACGCCTTTAAAGATAGAGCAATTATTGTTAGGCAGAATGATGATTTCACACTTTCGAATACTTCGATCTCATTAAACGAGGTAATGGATGGTGAGAAAGATTATCAGCTTCAAAACGAAGACTTGATCACCATTAAATCGATCTTTGATTTACGCGAAGCGTATTTTGTGAGAGTGGAAGGCGAAGTTCTCAAACCAGGAAGATATCCATACATCGCAGGCCAAACTGTGGAAGACTTGGTTTATCTGGCAGGAGGTTTTAAAGAATCAGCCGCAAAGTCATCAATAGAAGTCGCTAGAAGGGTTGGTGAGCAAAACAATCAAAACCAGCAAGCCTCTGCGGAGATTTTTCAATTCCCTATTCAAGAGTCACTGGCAGTTGCTGCAGAAGATGCTCAGTTCGAATTGCAAGCTTTTGACTTAGTGGTCATTCGAAAAAGTCCTTTTTTCGAGGATCAATCTATGATTGAAGTAGAAGGTGAAGTGCAATTTCCAGGTAAATATGCGCTACGATCTAAAGAAGAACGAATTTCAGACATTATTAAAAGATCCGGTGGACTGACATCTTTTGCTTACGCCAAAGGCGCAACCTTGATCCGACAAACAGAGTATTATGCCACAGACGAGGATGGAGGCGATACCAGGGCCCGTATTAGACGGCAAGAACTCGGAGAATTATTGGAGAGAGACACTTTACTTGATAAAAGTCAACAAGACTTTAAAAAGCAAGAGCCAATCGGAATCCAATTAGAGGAAGTGCTAAAGAATCCGAAGTCCAAGTATGATCTGCTTTTGAAAGAAGGAGATGTGATCAGCATACCTAAAGAGCTGCAGACGGTAAGGGTACGAGGTGAGGTACTTTACCCGAGCAATATAAGGTTTGATAATGGCATGTCTTTCAAATCCTACATTGCTCGAGCAGGAGGATTTAGCGATCAAGCTCGCCGAAAGAAATCGTATGTTATTTATGCCAATGGGTCTGCCAAAAAAACCGGGTCATTTTTGTGGTGGAAAACTTATCCAAGAGTCGAACCGGGAGCGGAGGTGATAGTGCCTGAAAAGCCTCAGAAAAGAAAGTTAACGCCCCAAGAAGTTTTGGGAATCACAACCGGCGTTGCAACTTTAGGGCTGTTGGTTAATCAGATTGTCAATCAACTTTAGAGATGTACGGCGTCATAGGTGCTAATGATTCTGGCAATTGAGTAAAATGAGCGAAAACAAGGAGCAAAAAAGGAATGTAGTTAGCGAAGACGAAATTGACTTGATAGAGCTAGCCAAAGTCATTTGGTCCAGGCGAATATTTATTGCTAAAGTCGCTGGATTATTTGTTATTGTAGGTTTAGTTGTGGCATTCACTTCTAAAGTAGAATACGAAGCTTCTTGTAAGCTGTTGCCAGAAAGCCAGGAAGGAGCAAAAGGAAGTTTAGGAGGGTTAAGTGGTCTAGCAGGTTTAGCGGGAATTAACCTCGATGCTGGCTCATCTGGAGTTTTGTCACCGGAAATATATCCGGAACTGGTTAACAGTGCTCTTTTTTTAGACAAGCTGATGGATACTCCTATATATTTTGAAAAAAAGGATACTACAGTTACCAGTTTTAAGTATTTCAAGGAAATAGATCGCCCTTCCCTGTTTGGAGTAATAGCGGGATATACCATAGGACTACCTGGAAAAATAAGAGGTCTTTTTAGTAGTTCAGATGAATTAGCATTGAATGACTATGATCTGGTTCGCTTTTCGAAAAAAGACTGGGGAATCATTGAAAATTACAAGGATCGTCTATCCGTTTCAGTAGACTCAAAGACTGGAATAATCAGCATTTCCGTTGAAATGCCTGATCCGGTTGCTGCCGCTAAAGTTACAGATTTGCTGTTAAAAGAATTAACACAAAGTGTGATCGACTACAAGATTGAAAAGTCGCAGATAAATCTGAAATTTATTCAGGAACGTTTCGAAGAGGCAAAGTTGGTCTATGAATCGAAACAAAGCCAATTAGCAAGATTTATCGATCGCAATCGAAATATCTCGAATTCAATCATCCAGATAGAATATGAGCGACTTCAAAATGAGTTAAACATTGCTTTTGAGGTTTACAAAGGGTTGGCCACTCAACTAGAGCAAGCAAAAATTAAAGTGAAAGAAGAAACACCGGTTTTTACGGTTTTAGAACCAGTGAGAGTACCAGAAGATAAAGTAAGGCCAAGGAGAGCTATTATTTTGATTCTCTGGTTATTCTTTGGAATCTTAGTTGGGTCCCTTTTCTCAACCCTCAAGAATTTACCGTCGTAAATGCTCAATGAGGATCAAATAGCTGATTGGAACAATGTGGTTTGGGGAGCAGATTTTAACTCAATAATATCGTTTGCTAAGGATAAATTTGGCAATCGATTGGTCGTCACATCTTCTTTTCGGACTCAAAGTCTCCCACTTTTGCATCTTCTTTCTGATGGACAGGAGAGTTATCGATAATCTTTTTAGATACGGGATTTCATTTTTAAAGAAATAATTGAGTTTCGTGATGTGCTATTAATAAGTCACTTGATCTTGGTGAGTTTACATTTGACAGGATCGTAAGTAAAGATCATAAGCTGAATTTACTGGATATGAAAAGAGAAAGAAGATATTTCGACAAGGATTATGAAGAGATGGTGGTCATTCTATGCTTGACTGGAGAATCCCCAAAAGAAGTAGCCGATGAACTTAGGAATAAGACCTGAGTTGGTAAGACGTTGGAGAAGGGAATATGTAGTACTCCCTAAAAATCGGGCCATTGGCTTAGTTAAAATTGAAACGGCTAAATTGACTAAGACCGATGAAGAGAACACGACGAAAATTTACGCCTGACTTCAAAGCCAGAGTGGCTGTTGAAGCGATCAAAGAACACCGAACACTTGCAGAACTTTCGAAGCATTTTGAAGTAAGTCCTGTGGTGATTTCCAGATGGAAAAAAGAGTTTCTGGAGAATATGTCTAAGGCCTTTGGAGAAAAATCTGATAACGAGGAAGGTACCGTCGATACAGAGAAGCTCTATGCCCAAATAGGTCAGCTGAAGGTGGAGAATGATTTTCTAAAAAAAAGCTTGAAGAAAACCGGGCTATGAGTGAACATAACCCCAGATCAGGAGGAAATAGCGAGACTTAAGAAGGAATTAAAGGATGCTCAAATCGAACGAGAGATCATAAAAAGGTCATAAGTATCTTCTCTAAGGGAGACAACAAATACTCAAATTCATCAGGGATATAACCACATGTTTGGAGTTTAGAAGATGTGTAAAGTTTTCAAGATAAGTCGAAGTGGTTACTATGACTGGTTGGGTCGAAATCAGGACATTATACGAAGGCAGTAAATGCAGGTATGGGAGTCCTAAGATTACCGATGAACTTCGGGACTTTGGTTGGGTTGTTTCTCGCCCTCGAGTAGCTCGGATCATACGTTCAGAGCCTAGAAGTATAATCTGCAAAAAGTTCAGAGGGATGACCACAGATTCTCGCCATAACCTTCCAGTAGCTGGAAATCTCCTGAACAGAGACTTTGAAGCCATTGCCCCATCGCAAAAATGGGTTTCCGATATTACTTATATCTCAACAGCTCAGGGTTGAGTGTACCCGACCATGGTGGTGGACTTGTTTGACCAAAAGATCATCGGATGGTCAGTGAGTACTTCCATGACTACTCAGGCTGCCATATTGGCCACCTGGAGAATGGCCAGATTAAAACACAAGGATAGCACCTAATATGATATTCCATTCAGATCAAGGTATTCAATATGCCTCCTACGCATTTAGTGATAAGCTCAAGAGCTAAGGGGTCATACAGAGCATGAGCAGACAAGGAAATTGTTGGAACAATGCCGTAGCAGAGAGCTTCTTCAAAAACTAAAGTCTGAAATGGTCAAACATATGAAGTTTTACTCCACCCTTCATGTCAGAAAATAACTGTTCGAGTTCATAGAAATCTGGTACAGTAGAAAAAGAAAACACGCATACTTGGAATGTAAAACTCCCAAGCAATGTGGAAATGTAAATTATTCAAAATGCGCTTGACTATCTGTCCAGTTTTTTGTTGCAAATCCACTTGATGCGGTAGCCTTACTAGAAAATAGTAAGGCTTCAATGCTTGCTTAAAAAGAAGAGTTTAATTTTTGAGATGGGACTCAAAAAAGATCAATAACTTGAATTCATACGACCACTATGGCTATTTTGAATTGTATTAAGAATACTGGCGGACATAGTGAACTTGTAAAGGATATTGATCAGGAAATAACTATACCATGGGAAAAGACAAGATACTTCAAGAGATTGATCCAGAGGTTGAGCTTGGGTTTATTGATCAAGATATGAGAACTAGATTTGATATCTACCTCCTAAATTCATCCAATTTAATCCTAATTTAATGAGTGAACTATTTAAAATGATTTCGACATACAGCCTTTGGCATGAATCTAATTAAAATACGATCACAAAAGTTTAGATTTACACGATAAATTCAATTTGTCGCATAATCAATATGAATAACTGGAAAAACCAAAGAGTGCTTGTTACTGGTGCATGTGGCACCGTAGGGCAGGAACTTATAAATCAATTAGTAATCTTAGAACCAAGTAAAATAGTTGGGATAGACAATAATGAAAGTGAATTATTTTTCCTTTCAGAGAGATACAAAGAAAATCCAGTTGTCGATATTTCTATTTGTGATATCAGGGAAAGGGATCACTTAATTAGATTATTTGAAGATATTGACATTGTACTACATACCGCTGCATTAAAACATGTTATAATAAATGAGAAGAACCCATCAGAGGCGATTTTAACTAACATAATTGGTACTCAGAACGTCATTGAAGCTAGCAAAGTCAATAACGTTAAAAGAGTAATCTATACGTCTAGTGATAAAGCTGTCAATCCAACCAACGTCATGGGTACTTCTAAATTAATGGGAGAACGATTGATTTCTGCAGCTAATTCCTTCAAGCAAGGTATGCCCATTTTTTCTTCGACTCGCTTTGGTAACGTGATGGGGTCTAATGGGAGTGTCATTCCGATTTTTAAGCAACAAATCGGCAATGGTAAACCTATTACTATTACTGATGAAGGTATGACTCGATTTATAATGACTTTGAAAGAGGCGTCCAGTCTAGTAATGGAGAGCGTCTTCCTTGCAAAAGGTGGGGAGGTTTTTGTGACAAAAATGCCGACAATTAGAATTATTGATCTTGCAGATGCAATGATTTCCGAACTATCCCCGAATAGGCCTATTTATAAACAAATCATCGGTGCTAAGCCGGGAGAGAAGCTCTACGAAGAATTGATGAATGAGGAAGAAGTAAGAAGAACCCTTGAGCTAGAAAAATATTTTGTTGTAAAACCTGCTTTTCAGATGAAATCTTCAATCTATAATTATGATGGTGTAATCTCAGAATCATTAGACAAAATATACCGATCTGATAAAGAGCTATTAATGAGTGTAGAGGAATTAAGTAACTATTTAAAATCTAATCAATTACTATGAAAATTTTGATACTAGGCGCTGATGGGTATTTAGGATGGCCTACAATGATGCATTTTGCAAAACAAGGACATGAGGTATATGGCATAGATGATTACAGTAGAAGGCTTATTGCAATGCAAACTTCTTCGGAAGCATTAATGCCAAATCCAAACCTGGAGGATAGGGCCAAACTATTTAATGAAGTTAGTGGGCTAAATCTTCAATGCCGTATTGGAGATCTCAAAGATTTTAGGTTGTTTGAGTCTGTCTTTAGTGAATTCAAGCCAGATGCAGTTATTCATTATGCCGAACAACCGTCAGCACCATATTCACTTAAGGGGTACGAAGAAGCACATTACACCTTAAAAAATAATTTAGAGGTTACACATAATCTACTGTGGGCTGTTATAAAATATGCGCCTGATTGTCACATAGTTAAGTTAGGCACTATGGGCGAGTATGGAACACCGAATATCGATATTGAAGAAGGTTGGCTAGATATAGAGCATAAAGGAAGAAAGCACAAGTTCCTATACCCTCGACAGGCAGGTAGTCTATACCATACTACCAAAGTACTTGACACGGACCTTATGTGGTTTTATGTCCGTACTTTTAATCTTAAAGTTACTGATCTGATGCAGGGGCCGGTTTATGGTTTATCTACTTCGGAAACAGATTTAGATGAGCGATTACTGCCTAATTTTCATTACGATGACATTTTCGGGACCTTAGTCAATCGGTTTTTGGTCCAAGCGGTTGCGGGAATCCCGTTAACTGTTTATGGCAAAGGTGGACAAATAAGGGGCTATCTCAATTTAAAGGATACCCTTCAATGTGTTGATTTGGCTACAAATAACCCAGCTAAAGAAGGAGAACTAAAAATTTATAACCAGCTGACTGAAACTTTTTCTGTCAATCAACTTGCTGATAAAGTAAAGAAGGTGGGAGATCAAATGGGTTTAGGGGTCGAGATCAAACCAATTCCAAACCCAAGAAAGGAAGCAGAAGATCATTACTACAACCCTACTCATACGGGACTTATCGAACTTGGGCTACAGCCAAACTATTTAACGGATGATGTACTTGTGTCAATGTTGGAACAGGTATTGAAGTATAAAAATGCTATAGTTGTCGATAAGATCATGCCTCGGGTAAAATGGAATAAATAAATGCTGGGAAGGAGCATTGGGCTTACATTTCTTTTGAAAGCCTTAGGGGCAGCCCTGTCATTTGTTCTCCATGCCATCACGGCAAGACTTATGGAGCCGAACGGCTATGGGATTTTCGCATTGATTATTTCTTGGTCAGTAAGTATTTCTCTACTGACGAAAGGGGGCTTTGAGATATCTAGTATAAAGTTTATTTCAATTTTTGATCGAGAAAAGGAATCTTCAAAGAAAAGTGGATTCCTTATACTGTCCTACGTTTTTTGTTTTAGTATTCTTTTGATCTTGACGGTCCTCTTGATTATTCTAAGGTCATTAGATTTAGAAGACTTTCATGGTGGCTTTTATCAATACGCTCCCTTTGTTCTAATACTAGTTGGTCTAATAAGCTTGGAGGAAATTAATTCAGGTATACTTAGAGGTATAGGTAAACTTTACTATGGAATTATTCCCAATGTTATTCTTTATCCAACCTTTTTTCTTGGGATTGTTCTTTTCAGTAAGCTCATTCTTGGCTATTCAGTTGATGTTTATCAAGTTACTTGTTTTCTGCTTTTATCGCATTTTTTTGTGGTCTTAGTTCAATTATGGCCTATGCGATTGGTGATTACTTCAAATCCTAAGTTTGAGGTAGAAAATTGGTTTACAACAACATTTCCTCTCTTTATAAGTAATGGTGCTCAAGTCTTGCTTAGAGAGATTGACATTATTATTGTTGGTATTGTTCTTGGTCCTTATGAGGCAGGGATCTATGCAGCAGCAGTTAAACTAATCAAGCTTTTACGTTTTGGTTTAAGTGCATCTAATTTTGTGGTGGCACCAATGTATTCCCAACTGGCCAGCCATAATAACTTTCTCAAGATACAAGAAACGGCTTCAAAAGCGGTCTCATTTTCATTTCTTATTTCATTACCTCTAGTTCTAGGCTTATTACTTTTTGGAGAAGTACTTTTATCTTTTTTCGGTAATGAATTTCTGGTGGCAATACCTATTCTTTATATCCTGATTATCGGAGAGATATTCAATATACTGTCCGGCCCTAATGGTGTCTTATTGGAAATGACCGGATATCAAAAGAAAATGATGAATATTGAGTTTTTCTCTCTTTTTCTTAACGCAACTTTGTTGTACTTTATTACACAAGCCGGTAATATTATTGGGGCTGCTATAGCCACTTCTATCTCTATTCTTGTTAGAAATTTAATTGTTAATTATTCAGTAATAAAACACATGAAAGTGAATCCAACACTTTTCTCCAAAAGTGTACTGTCTATTATCAAGAGGAACGTGAAAAAGGAATGATTATAAAAAACCTAGTATCTGTCATAATTCCTACTTTCAATTCTAAACCTGAATTGTTAACAAAGACAATTCAGAGCGTATTAGACCAAACTTACTCTGAGATAGAGGTAATAGTTGTTGACGATTACTCAAAGGATCCGTTTTCTGGTGTTGATAAACATCTCAACGAGTCAAACATAACCTGGCTCAAGTCGGATCAAAACAATGGAGTTGCTAAAGCCAGAAATATTGGGATTGAAAAGAGCAAGGGAGAGTACATAGCCTTCTTAGATTCATATGATTGGTGGGAGCCTACCAAGCTTCAAAATCAATTAGATCTTTTGACAAAGAAAGATGTAAGCTATGGCTTGGTTTATAGCTCAACCTGCATTCATTATCCTGACAAAACAATAAGAGCTCATGCAAAAGTAGAAGGTGAAGTTCATCGTGACTTGATGGTGACTCAACCTTTAACAGGTTCAGCATCATCAGTTTTGTCACGAAAAAGCTGCATAGATGAAGTAGGTATGTTCTATGATGAACTTGATATTCCCGAAGACCGGGAATTCTGGTTAAGATTATGTCTTAAATATAAAGTGTTGCGAGATGAATCCTTTAATGTACACTTATTAGTTCTTCCTGGCAGCAGAAGTGCCGATCCAAAGAAAAAAGCAATAACCTATTTGAGATTTTTAGAAATGTATGAAGATCAGGTTAGGAAGGAAAAACTTTGGAACAAAGCATTGTCTGGATATTACTATGAACTTGCTTTCAAGTACAAAAAGATTGACAAACCGGTTTTGTTCTTAGTCAATTTAATTAGATCATTTTTGCTTGATAGAACCTTTTTACTTAAGGATATCAAAAACAAATTGTATCATTAAACATCATGAAATTTTCTCTTGTCGTATGTACTATAGGTAGAAAGGAGCCTCTTGTCAAACTATTTGAATCGCTAAAAAATCAGACCCTTAAAGATTTTGAAGTCATATTGGTGGATCAAAATGAGCCTGATTTTTTGGACGAAATAGTTCAGGAATTTCAAAATAGTTTTGAGTTGAAACATCTTTTTTCTGAAAAAGGATTATCAAGAGCTAGGAACAAAGGACTCGAAAATGCAGTTGGTGAGATTTTTGCCTTCCCAGATGATGATTGCTGGTACGAACGTGACTTACTCGAACGAATATGGATGTTTTTCGAACGAGAAGGTGATGTTGATGGCGTTACATCGCACACAATAGGTGAGGATGGAAAGCAAAGTGTCCAAAGGTTTGATCTTACAGATTCTAAACTTACCATTTATAATGTATGGGAAAAGGCAAATTCTACTACTATTTTCGTTAGATCGGGAGGCTTTGATTCCTTTATGTTCGATGAGAAACTGGGAGTAGGTTCTGGCACTAAGTGGGGAGCAGGTGAGGATATTGATTTTTTGATTAGGTTAATACGTAATGGAGCGAATCTGAGATTTGATATCAAATTCTATGTTTATCATCCACACGTGGAAGCATACGTCGATCCTGATAAGTTGCTTTCAAGGAATAAAGCTTACTCCCTTGGTGCCGGTTATGTTATTGGGAAAAATGGCTATCCTCTGTTTTATCCTTTTTATTTGTCTTTTAGATCACTAGTTGGCTCTGTGCTTAGTTATTTAATGAGAGATCGATTAAAGTGTAGTATCCGATATATTAGAAGTAAGAGTATACTAGAGGGGTGGAAAGATGCGAGAAAATTGAAATGAAACCTATGCGCGTGAGACTTAAAGAACCTTTCTTTTTGATCTATTTGATAGTTGCATTGCTCTTAATCTTACAGAGTTCTTTAAGTTCTAGTAATGGGATTTCGCCGGATTCAATGAACTATATCGAAATAGCCAGGAATCACTTTAAAGATCTGGGTTTGGTTAAATCATCCATCGGGTTTAATGAAGCAAGCTTCCCGAGTGATTATAGATTGGATCATAAGCAGCCAATGTTTTCACAACCGCCCCTTTACCCTTTGATGATTTCATTTTTCATGAAAATAGGGCTTTCAGGTACTAGTTCTTCCTTGATTATTTCCTGGATTGCTTTGTTATTTACTTTAAGCTTTTGCTGGCTAATTGCTCGGAAATTTTACTCATTAGAAGCTGCCTTTCTTGTTACTGCTTTATTGCTTAATTACTACCCATTAAGGCTAATTTCGGGCTATGCATGGACAGAAGGGCTTGCCCTTTGCTTGATTTTGGGAAGTATTTGGTTCTTAGTATCAGAGAAGATTTTCTGTAAATACTTTTTTTCTGGTATGCTCGGTGGGCTTGCATTTAGTGCGCGGTACTCTATGGTCTTTTTGGTTCTAGTCTTTTTGATTTTCATTTTCACAAAAAAATATCCATTAAAACAGAAGTTAAAGTCCACAATCGTTTGGGGAATCGGTTTTTCTATTCCTTTTGTACTTGTCTTAGGTAGAAACTTCTACCATAACGCTGCATTGCTTCCCGTTGCTAACCCTTCAGAAGTATCGCTTTTTGAAAACTCAATTACGTATTTCAAAACACTTTTTTCAAGTTTAATTAGTGGTGATTTTAGTCTTATTCAATTAGCTTTTTTCTTATTATTCATAATCACAGTTGTTTTAGCGGATTTTTTAAGCAAAGTATCCATTAAAGACAAAATTTTTAAGATATTGATTTCAGGTGATAGAGTTATAATTCCATTAATGATTGTTGTTTACACAATTTTCCTCTTGTATCAACGAACGGTTAGGCATTTTGATCCTTTGGATGAACGGTTCATAGTCCTTTCAGGGCTTATGGGATTAATGCTAATTTCAGCTTACCTCACTCTTCAACTCAAATCAAAACTTGGTTTTAGGATAGTCTTATTCGGACTTGTTACTTTTTCAATTTCTCAAAATGTTTTAGCAATATCTAGAGCTAGCGAGGACTCAGAACAATCGGCACGCATAATGTGGATTGATAAGAATACGACTTCCTCTGATCTGATTATTGGAGATAACACAGCAGATATTCCTTACCTACTGAATAGGGACTTTTCAGTTTCGTTTTCACCGTATCCTTATACCAATCATGTCTCCAGAAGTGATCTGAACTCAATTGTTTGTAATAACTCAGATCTTTATGAAAATTTTTACCTGGTAGTTAGAAAAAGGTATTCTTCACAAGTTGATTGGGAAAGGTACTTCGGCTCCTACATTTCTGAAATCATAAGGACATCTGATCATCAGGATATAAGCTTGCTTGCAGAGCTGGAAGACGCGTACATTTTTAAATTGCAATGCTTATGAAGGTGGATTGGATACAAGTGATTAAGTTGCTGAGACCTAATCATTATGTCAAGAATCTTTTTGTCTTTACACCTATTTTTTTTGGTGGAGAAATCACCAATGTAGAGCTATTGATGAATTCGCTGACAGCTTTTGTCTCTTTTTCATTGATCGCAAGCTCTATTTATATTTTAAATGATTATAAAGACGTTGAAAGTGATAAGAAGCATCCAGAGAAGGCGAATAGACCACTTGCCTCAAGGGCAGTTAATCATCGTTTTGCTCTTGTGTTAATGGTCTTGCTGGTTCTAGCAAGTTTCAGTATTGCTTTTTCTATTTCAATAAACTCCTTAGTAATTGTTGGATTCTATTTTGTCTTAAATATTGCTTATAGCCTGGGCCTAAAACGTATTGCCATTGTCGATGTTACGATCATTGCATTAGGTTTTATTATGAGGCTATTGATAGGAGCCGTAGCTTCCACTATTTCACTGTCATTATGGATAATAATAATGACTTTCTTGCTGGCACTATTTCTTGGATTTGCTAAAAGGAGAGATGATGTCTTGATTTATTTGAAAACTGGGAAAAAGATGAGAGCCTCCATTGATGGGTATAATTTAGAATTTGTGAGTTCAGTTTTAAATGTACTCTCTGGAGTAATCATTGTCTCATATATTCTTTATACGACAAACGCGGAGTTACCATCTTCAGAATATTTGTATGCCACTTCTTTCTTTGTGATCCTTGGAATTCTACGATATCTTCAAATTAGCCTGGTTGAGGAGAAAAGTGGTTCTCCTACTTCAGTGCTTCTAAAAGATAATTTTATTAGAATCTGTTTACTTGGCTGGGTCATTCTCTTTTACTTTATTATTTATATTCAGTTGTGATAATATACCTGGCATTTGCCCTTTTATCTACTCTATTCAATCTTTCATTGCAGTATCTATGGGTAAGTATTTACAACGGTAGATATGAGCTAGAGTCGGCCATTCTTATCGGTACTTTAGGAGGATTCGTTTTAAAGTACCTGTTAGATAAGTTTTTTGTTTTTAAACGGTCTGAGAAAAAAGTTGATATTAAAGAGCTTTTTTTCTACGGATTCACTAGTTTCTTTACCACTATCATTTTTTGGGGGGTTGAATGGTTTTTCCACTTTGCTTATGAAAGCGAGTATTCAATGTATTTGGGGGGGTTCATTGGCCTGTCCATTGGATATATTTTAAAATTCTATTTGGATAAGAATTTTGTGTTTAATGTTTCTAGTCGCAATCTGAATAGTTGGGGGAATTATCCCAAAATTGATAACAGTAGCATTGAGCCGGTTTCTAAGAGTTCTTTAAAGGATATCATTGGAGATCATGTGAAATACATTCCCTACGGGAATGGTAGAAGTTATGGTGATTCTGCCCTATCAAAGAATATCATTAAATCTTCTGAGCTGAATAAGTTCATCGGGTTTGATCCAGATTCAGGATTACTCGAAGCACAAGCGGGGGTTTTATTATCGGATATCATAAAAATTTTTGTTTCAAAGGGTTGGTTTTTGAAAATTTCGCCAGGTACCAGTTACATCACTTTAGGGGGTGCTATAGCAGCGGATGTTCACGGGAAAAATCATCATATTGATGGATGCTTTAGTAGTTGTTTGGAATCATTTACGTTGATGCTTGCCAATGGCGATGTGAAGGAATGCAGCAGGCTAGAGAATAAGGAGCTATTTTATGCTACTTGTGGAGGTATGGGGCTGACCGGAGTAATTATTAATGTTAAGATTTATTTAAAAAAGATAAATTCTAAGTGGATCACGCAAAACTTAGTTTCGTGTAAAAACCTTAAAGAGCTTTTTGCTGCTTTTAAAACACATCAAAATGTGACTTACTCAGTCGCTTGGATTGATTGTTTGGCGAAAGGAAGCTCTATTGGAAGAAGCATATTGATGCTGGGTGAATTTGGAGAAGATGGAGATTTGAATTACAAGCCAAAAAGGAGATTAAATGTCCCATTCTTCCTACCAAGCTTTTGTTTAAATTATATTACCATCAAAGCATTTAATACCCTATACTATTTTATCAAAAGAGGGAAAAAATCTAGCTTCAAAGTAAGCATCGACGATTTTTTTTATCCTCTTGATGCAATTAGAAACTGGAATCGCTTATATGGTAAAAACGGATTCCTTCAATATCAATTTATTCTCCCAGAAAAAGTCAGCTATGAGGGTCTCCTTAAAATCTTAACGATCATTGCAAAGAAGAAGAAAGGTTCTTTTTTGGCAGTACTGAAACTTTATGGAGAAGAAAATGAAAATTATCTCTCATTTCCCATTAAAGGATACAGTCTTGCTTTAGACTTTAAAATTGAAAGAGGTATTTTCGAGTTGCTTGACCACTTAGATCAAATAGTTGTTGAACTTGGGGGGAGAATCTATCTTGCTAAAGATGCGAGAATGTCTCGTGAAACTTTCGAGCGGACATATCACAAACTCTCAAATTTTCGGAGAATAAGGCAAGAGATAGACGTATCAAATAAGTTTGAATCATTGCAATCAAAAAGACTAGGACTATGAGCTATATATTAATACTTGGTGCAAAAAGTGATGTAGCAAAAGCTTTAGCTAAGGAGTATGCTGAATTGGGATATAACCTTTATTTAATGTCCAGAAAGGTATCGGATTTAGAATTGTTTGCTAATGATTTGAAAATCAGATCAGGGAAAGAAGTCTTACTAAAAGAATTGGACATTTTAAAGTGGGAAAACCATGCAGAGATTTACAATAATCTAGAGCCTAAGCCTATTGGTTTAATTTCGTTGATCGGATTGCTGGGTGATCAAAAAATAGCAGAAAATGACTTTAATCACGCGCTAAGAATTATGAATACAAACTTCGTAGCCATAACGAGTTTTTTAGAAATCGCTGCGAATGATATGAAGGAAAAGAAAAATGGGTTTATTGTTGGAGTTAGCTCAGTAGCAGGTGATCGGGGCAGAGCGAGTAATTATTATTATGGAGCCGCAAAAAGTGGTTTTTCTACATTCCTTTCTGGGTTGCGAAATAGGCTGAATCCATTTGGAGTAAAAGTACTTACCGTTAAGCCTGGATTTATGAAAACCAAAATGACAGAGGATTTGGAACTCCCTTCATTTCTAACAATTTCAGCAGAAAAAGCAGCTCACCTAATAGTGAAGGCTCAAAAGAAAGGTCGAGATGTTGTTTACATTTTTTGGGTATGGCGTTGGATTATGATGTTGATTGGAAACATACCCGAATTTCTCTTTAAAAAAATGAAGCTATGACTTATAAGAGTCAAGGAGACAAAGCAATTGCTTTTTTTGATTTTGATGGAACAATTACTATTAAGGACAGTCTATTTGATTTTTTAGTTTATTCTTTTGGTACTTATAAAGTGGTGCTAAGTCTCATCGTATTGAGTCCTATGTTAGGCTTGTATTTACTAAAACTTGTTTCTAATGAGTATGCGAAAAAAAAATTATTGTCCTACCACTTAAAAGGACGGAAAGTGAGCTCAGTAAGCAGACTTGGAGAAAAATATTCAAAAGACAGAATAGATACTATTGTTAAGAAAAGTGCTTTGAATCGACTGAATGAACATAAGATTGAGGGGCATAAAGTAGTTGTAGTAAGTGCTTCACTTGAGCTATGGCTCAAGCCTTGGTGTGATGAACTAAACCTTGAGTTGATTGGAACAAAACTTGAAATTAGAAACGAAAGAATAACCGGACAATTTGATGGGCCTAATTGCTATGGGGCAGAAAAGAAAAGAAGAATTTTGGAAAAGTATGATCTGGATAATTACCCTGATATATATGCTTATGGGGACAGTAAAGGGGACAGAGAAATGAGCTCTTTAGCAAACCACTCATTTTACAAATATTTTACTTGATTTATTCTCGATGAGTTTCTCTTTGACAATAAAGATTGATCAACTACTAGAGATCGCTGTAGTCCTGTTATTCTCGATTTTGTTATTAGTTGATCCTGAATTGTTATCTATTTTGTCGGTCGTATGGATCTTATGGCATGTTGTTAGATACATCATCAGACCTAATGAGTTATTTTCAATAGTAAGAATATTAATTGTTTTATTGTCATTATACTCTACCATGGCATTCCAAGTTTCCTCACTGTTGGAATTTCAATACTACGGCGTGAGCAGAGAAACTGTTGAACAGTCTTCCTACTTCAGTATACTAAGCATAATGGGATCAGTATTAATTATTGTAATCTTCATTTACAAACGAGGCCAGGAAAAAATTTCATCTATCAGAGAAGCCATTATACAAAAAATTAACTCAGTATCAGTAGCCAGATCTTATTTGATAATATTCTTAATGATATTGCTTTCAGTTTTGATGTGGCTAAATATTTGGCGGTCCATTGGAAATTTTCTTCCTGTTGGAAACAGGGATTTTGCAGGTGAATTATTCTTTATCAGTAATCACTATATGCAGATACTAATTCTGAGTCTTTCATTCTATTCTATTTTTAGAATTTTAAGTAAACGAAGCAGAGTTGAGACATTATTATACATCGTTCTTTTAATATTTTTGTGGTATCCATTCGCAGTAGTGGGAGCAAGGAAGGAGATCTTTCTGCTTGTTTTGTGTATTTTCTTTTTTTTAGAAACAACATTAAAGCAGAAAACACTATTGGGGGCTGCAGTTGTTGTTTATATGTTCGGAATCCCACTCTTAAGAGAAGGTGTTTCAAGTACCGTTTTTAACATTCTTTCTATCCAAGAATTTATCCTTCCACAATACACACACCTATTATTATCCGAAAGCTCTGATTTAACAATTTCCGAAATTCTAGATCAGTCCTCTTATCAGTCAGGCCTTTGGGTCTTTATTCCTGGGACTTTTCGCTTAACAGAATTCGTTCCTTTGGGGAAAAGCTTTTACAACCTGGATTTGACGAATGTTGCTTTAGGTGCACACCCGATAGGTGAAGCATGGATTAATTATGGAGACTGGGGATACTTTTTTTTTGCATTTTTATTCTTTTTTCTAATTAGGTTCCTTATCACAGGTGGTGCAGGAATCACAGAGTTGGTAATAGTTAGTTGTTCTTATCTAGCGGTTTTTGGAAGAAGCGATTTATGGATCACCTTATTTTTCATCATTTATACTTCTTTGTTTTTTTTCCTTTTAGCTACCCCGATCAGAATTAGATACAGAAAAACCAATTTCGTTTTCTAGCATGATATGGTTTAACGGGAAATATCTACAGAACTCATTCCCCACAGGTGTGGATAGAGTTGCAAATGCATATATTAATTATCTATCCAATAGATATGAAACAAGAGTATTTAATTTCCAATACAGTAATACGTTATTCAAAAATCTTGAAGAACAAGCTTTTCTTTTAAACAGCAGGTCGAATGATATAATTATACATCCTACCAACAGCGGCCCTTTACGAAAGATGACAGGTAAAGAAATCTATGTCTTGCACGATACTGCTTACCTTGATTATCCGGATGGGTTCAGTAAACTTTTTGTTAAGTGGTATTCCTATATGATCCCAAGGCTTTTAAGTTCTAAGGATCTAATCTTGACTGTTAGTGAATTCTCGAAAAATTCAATTATTGAAAAATTCAATATACCTGATTCGAAGATTGAAGTTGTTAGGAATGGGATTCCAAAAGTGTATGAAACGGATTTTAATAACTACCAACCTCAACACTTTCTTTGTGTTGGATCTTTCTCATCAAGGAAAGCTTCTTCAGTTGCAATAAAGGCCCATAGACTTCTTCCGAAAGAGATCAGGAGGCAGTATCCATTGGTGATGGTTGGCTCGTTCAATTCATATTTCAATGAAGAAGGCGTTAAGTCATTAATCGATGATCACATTGTACTTAAAGGTTTTGTTGAAGAACCCGAACTTCATGATCTTTATCTAAACTCTGTAGCACTTATTTCAACTTCTCGATTCGAAGGTTTTGGTTTACCTCTTGTTGAATCGTTTGCTAGAGGCAAACATGTTATTTGTACGGACATAAATCCACATGTTGAAATTCTTGGAGAAAATTATCATTATTTCTTTAAGAAGGATAATATTGATGAATTGAAATCTCTTATGGAAAAAACAATACTTGATCTGGACAATTTGTTTTTCAATGCTGAAACGATTCATAACAGGTATTTGATTGCCAATAAGTTTTTGTGGAGTAAAACATTGACTAAGCTTGATGATGTGATTAAAAAACTAAGCTCAAATGGCCATTAGTAAAGGAAATAGGGAAGAAAGAGTTTCACTTGCACATCATTGGTTGGTTTCTCAGAGAGGTGGTGAGAGCGTATTTGCTGAAATTTGCAAAGAGTTTCCTTATGGAGAAATTCATACGTTAGTGAAAACGGATGACTTAGGTTCCCTTGATAGAGCTTTTTCCGTGAGGAAAATCAAGACGTCTCTGCTCAATTTCATTCCAAAGTCAGAGAAGTTTTACAAACTATTTTTACCACTTTACCCTGTTGTAATCAGCTTGATGAAGGTATCAAATAGAACGACATTGTTGATAAGTTCTGACGCTAGCATGATTAAGGGGATAAGAAAACCAAGAATAACTAAACATGTTTGCTATTGTCACTCTCCTCCCAGATATATCTGGGATCTATCTTCTGAATATTTAGATTCGTTTGGCAGCGTCGGTCGACTTATATTCAAGCTCCTATTACCATATTTGAAGTGGTTTGACCTGAAGTCTTCAAGAAATGTTGACCATTTTATTGCTAATTCTGAATTTGTAAAGGAAAGAATACAGAGAATTTATAATCGTCAATCAACTGTTCTTTATCCTCCAGTCTCTCTCAAAGAATTTACTCTTGGAAAGAAAAGTGAAGATTTTTACTTAATTGTTTCAGCGTTAGTTCCTTACAAGAGAATAGACCTTGCAATAGAAGCATTCAATAAATTAGGGAAGAGATTAATAATAATAGGTGACGGTAGTGAACTGCCTAGGCTAAAAGCAATAGCACAATCAAACATTTCTTTTATGGGAAAAGTGAAACGTGAGCTCATTGTGGATCATTATCAAAGATGTAGAGGATTTGTTTTTCCTGGAATAGAAGATTTTGGTATCACTCCTGTAGAGGCCCAGGCATGTGGAAAGGCCATAATAGCATTCAAGGCCGGAGGTGCTTTGGAAACAGTTATTGAAAATGAAACGGGCATTTTCTTTGATGTTCAGGATGCGGACTCACTAGAACAAGCTATTATTAACTTTGAAAAGTTGTCTTTTGATCCGAATATTTGTCGTCAAAATGCAAATAGGTTTAGTCAAGTTGTTTTTAGAGAGAAGTTTAGGAAGTTTATAAGACAATTATGAATGTATTAGTTACTGGAGGGTCCGGTTTCATTGGGACCCACCTAATTGCGTTTCTCTTAGAGAATAATAAGGAAGCTTTAATCACGAATATTGATCTGGAAGAATCAAAAATTCAAGATCAGAGATTAACATCATTGATATGTGATATCAGATCAAAAGAACTATTCTCTTTCTTTACCAATAAAGTTCAGTTTGATATTTGTATTCATTTAGCCGCTTTATGTAAGGAGCCAGGATTCGAATGGGAAGAATATTTTGAAACCAATCATACGGGAACAATTAATACTATTAAATTATGTAAGAGACTTGGAATAGAAAACATACTGTTTATGAGCACAATGATGGTATACAAAGCTGATGAGATAAGGCGGACAGAAGAATCTGAAACAGCTCCGGATACTGCGTATGGAATTTCAAAGTTACTAGCCGAAAAGGAATTAAAGGTATGGCAGTCTAGAAAAAAAGGAAGGCAGTTGAAGATTATCAGGTCAGCAGTAGTTTTTGGTAAAAACGAAAACGCTAATTTCACTAGGTTACATAACTCTTTAAGGAAAGGATTCTTCCCATATGTGGGTAAATCAAATACGGTTAAATCCAATATTTACGTGCTTGAATTGGTTAATTTCATCCATTTCCTAATCAAAGAAAATACCAATGATGAGTTGTGTTTTAATTTTTCTTTTCCTGAGAATAGTGAAATGAGGACCATCGTAAAAACTTTCAAAAAAGTGTTTGGCTTTAAGTCGCTAAATCCTGTTTTACCGTATACTTTGCTACTTCCTGTTTCTAGAATTTTTGAGTCAATGAATTCACTTGGCCTTAAAAACTCCATTCATCATCGTCGTATTCAAAAGCTCTACCATAGTACAGATATCTATCCTGAGAATGGCTTAAAATTAGGGTATAAATTTAAATATGATCTTGAATCATCATTACGAGATTGGAAACTCACTGATGATCCAAATATTAAATCGTAGGTACCTCAGATTCACTTTTTTTCTACACATTTAGCTTCTTTGATTTGCATACATACTTCATTAATTACGGACCTGGTGTAAAGTTGCTATCTTAGCAATCTTTTGAATTTCACGAAATTCAATGTCGCGAAGGAGATTATCACCATATTTCCCCCTCTTCTTTATTTTCTTCGATTTGTTGTCGTTGAATCTTGGTTTTGGTTTTGCTAATTTCATAAGGTTTGGGACTTTCCTATATTATCACGACAACTATAATACATTACAGATTCTTCTGAATGTCCTGTGGCTACTCGTGTTCTTTTCATCCAAGCTGGATGAGATTAATAGGGAGCAGAGACTTTTAGACCACTTAAATAAAATACTTACAGCTCTTGTTATCAATTTAGCGATCGTTTTTGCACTATGGTTTGCTACCAAGCCTTTTTACTATTCAAGAGAGCATCTTTTCTACACCTATCTTTTTTTCTCGGTCTTACTGCTTTCATGGAGGACTTTTTGGCATTTCCTCATCCGATATTATAGAGCCAAAGGTTTTAACCTTAGGAATGTTGTTATTGTAGGTCATGGTGACTTAGCAAATGAATTGCTTTACTTCATCCGCGTAAATCGAGAACTAGGTTATCGGTATCTTGGATTTTTTGACAGCGACAGGCAAGGTGCGCTGGGTAAAATATCTGAGGTAGATACTTATGTGGACCAAAATCCTGTTGATGTTATTTTTTGTTGTTTACCACAGCTGTCAGACGATGAGATTAAAGAAGTCATAGATTACGCTGATAGTAACTTAATCAAGGTAAAAATTATATCTCAGTTTAGCAGATTGGCCAATAGAAATCTGGCTATTCAAAATTATGGCCCTATACCAGTGCTGAATGTCAATGCCATTCCACTGGATAGCAAGATCAATCAGTCTATCAAAAGAGGCTTTGATATCATTTTTTCAGGTCTGGTGCTATTTTTTGTGCTTTCTTGGCTTATTCCAGTTATTGGTTTGCTTATTAAGTTAGAATCTAAAGGTCCTATTTTTTTTAAACAATTTCGTCATGGAAAAGACAATCGAAAATTTCTTTGTTGGAAATTTAGAACCATGGTAGTAAATCAGGATGCCGACTTAAAACAAGCTACAAAGCATGACTCTAGAATTACGAAGATCGGCGCGATTCTCAGAAAGACAAGTATTGATGAATTGCCACAATTTATTAACGTGTTTCTGGGTGATATGTCCGTTGTCGGTCCTAGACCTCATCCGATCAAGTTAAATGAAAAATTTCAGCCTTCTATTGAAAAATTTTGGCAGAGACATGCAGTTAAGCCAGGGATCACCGGCTTGGCTCAAGCAAAAGGTTTTAGAGGCGAAACTTCGGAATTCAGTGCCATGAGCGGGCGAGTTCGGCTAGATAGGTTTTATGTGAGAAATTGGTCACTCCTCCTAGATTTCAAAATAATTTTACTTACCGTTATCTCCATAGTTCGAGGTAGCGAGAATGCGTATTGAAATTGGGCTTTTGGCATTAGGCTGTTGACCTTGGCTAGAGAAATCCTGAGGATCAAGTGCGAAATTGTTTCTCAAATTGATGTTAGTTTTATCTTAGTTGACTAATTCATCTAACTTGATCTTCTCTTAGAAACAGGACTCCATGAAAAAAGCGTTAATAACAGGTGTTACAGGTCAAGATGGTGCATACCTGAGTGAATTGTTGATTTCTAAAGGCTATGAGGTTCATGGACTAAAAAGGAGATCCTCTCTATTCAATACCAGTCGTGTAGATCACCTATATGAAGACCCTCATAGCAGTCATACCAGATTTTTCCTCCACTATGGCGACCTAACTGACTCTATGAGCGTAACAGGGTTGATCCAAAAGATTCAACCAGATGAAATCTACAATTTGGGTGCTATGTCGCATGTTCGGGTAAGCTTTGAAATGCCGGAGTACACAGCAGATGTGGATGGTATTGGAACGCTTAGGGTATTAGAGGCAGTGAGGTTACTTGGGCTGACAGAAAAAACGCGAATTTACCAAGCGTCTACATCGGAGCTTTATGGATTAGTACAGGAAGTACCTCAAACAGAAAAGACACCATTTTATCCTCGTTCTCCGTACGGTGTAGCCAAGTTGTATGGCTACTGGATCACGGTAAATTACAGGGAAGCCTACAACATGTATGCGTGTAACGGGATTCTTTTTAATCATGAATCTCCTTTGAGAGGAGAGACTTTTGTGACCCGGAAGATCACAAGAGCCGTGGCGAAAATGGCCTTGGGCTTGCAGCAGAAAATGTATATCGGTAACCCGGATGCCAAGCGCGATTGGGGACATGCTAAAGACTATGTTTACGGCATGTGGCTTATGCTACAGCAAGATGATCCTGAGGATTTCGTTTTGGCGACTGGTGTTACTACTTCTATTCGTGATTTCATCAGAATGTCTTTTTCTGAAGTGGGAGTGACTCTGGCGTTTGAAGGTGAGGGTTTGGATGAAAAAGGTATTGTGTCTAAGATTGAAAATGCTAACTATAGTTTTAAGGAAGGACAGGTAGTGCTTAAAATTGATCCTAAATATTTCAGACCAACAGAAGTGGATCTACTCATCGGTGACCCTACCAAGGCCAAAGAAAAACTAGGCTGGAAACCAAAATACGATTTAAACGGTCTCGTAAAAGAAATGATGACGTCGGATCTCAAGCTTTTCAGCAAGGATAAGTATCTCTTGGAGGGAGGACATGACGTTTTGAAGCAGGCGGAGTAAGAGTTGGGCCTTTGGCTTTGGGCGTAGGCTTGGTCATGGCTATTTGTTAAAAGGAGTGTTACTTTTAACATAAGATACAGAGCTAGACAGATACAAGTGAAATTGAACTTTTATCTTTGATATGTGATTTAGCATGTTAAACCGTGAAATGTCCATATCCCGTATATGACCACCGAAAATGAGCTTACCATATGAAAGGACTCAACCTCCAGCAGATTGCGGAATTTTTAGCAGATCATAAAGTTCTTATTCAGGAGTTAAAGATCAATAATTTGAGATTACAGGAAATTGATAAGATCGATCGGAAAAGACTGGAACTGCTGGAGCGTCCATGGTGGAAGAGATCATTGTTATCCCGATCGATAGTTTTGGAGGGATAGATGAATCAGGAGAATTACCATTTCGAGATACTGCCTTCCTCACAGAAAGAACTGTGGTTAAAGTTGAGCCAGATCCCAAAAGATTTTGTCTTATATGGAGGGACAGCTATAGCAATCAGGCTTGGACATAGGGAGTCCATCGATTTTGATTTTTTTTCCAATAAAGCATTCAATACCAATATGCTTTATCAAGAAATTGATTTTTTAAAGAATGGCAAAGTAATTCAAAGTGAAAAAAACACATTAAGTGCTATTGTCAAGGAAGGTCAAGGAAATGTCAAAGTGTCTTTTTTTGGAAACCTGGGGTTGAAACAAATCGAGCAACCGGACGACATGAATAATGGTATAAAAATGGCCTCCCTTATCGATCTCTTAGGGATGAAATGTGCAACGGTGCCACAACGCG
>JAHCMJ010000101.1 GCA_019192485.1 Cyclobacteriaceae bacterium HetDA_MAG_MS6
CTATATAACAAGCTAAGAAGACTAGATTATCTATTAACCCATCTATGATTCGGCCCAGATCGGTAGATTGGCCAGACATTCTTGCTAGCTGACCATCAGCACTGTCCAAGACTCCGGCAATAGTGATCAAGATGCTTCCCGAAAGGGTGATTACCCATGACTCCTGAAAGTAAAGTAGTCCACCTCCCATAAGTCCCACCGCTAGACTGGCTATAGACACATCTGTAGGTGTCATTCGCAAACGCAATGCTGCTTTGGCAAAAAAGAGCCCAAAGAATCTACTAAACACCAAATCGAATCGTTCCTCAATGTCGATAAGTTTAATGGTACTAAGTACCTCTGAATAGTGTTTCCTAATAGCGTTTAGCATGGGCAACAATATATGTAGATAGGATCATATTTGAGGCATCTGTGCCTTAAAATCCTTTGGGTTTTAAAACGCTTGAGGAGGCCAACCTACTTAGTCGACCCAGGAAGTGTAAAATGAGCGAAGGAATAGCTCGAGTTTTGGTCTCTCCAGGATAAATTTGGTAACTTTTGAAAAGGTCGACCTCTAGGATTTTCTTTTTGAAAGAAGCAATCAGCGAAGGAGAAGAAACGGCCATTACCACTTCTTGTTCAAAGTGGTAGCTGATCAGATCGTAGTTACTACTTCCAAATACTAGAGTTTCATCATCGATTAGAATAGCTTTAAGGTGAGACATACCATTTTGGTACAAGAAAAACTGAAAATACTTCTTATCTAATTCTCGCAGTAGATGATCTTTGAAAAGAGATTTGTTGTTGTCCTCAGGGGAAAAGATGGACACTGAAACACCCTTTTTGGTACTTTCTTTCAAATATCCTAACAATGGATCGGAGACATATGGAGAGATGACCTGGATACTTGATTTTGCATGGGTGATCATTTTGAAAAGGTCATTGTAAATAGCTCTACTATGGACACCGTTTAGAAAGAACAGCCTAAACTCTTTGTTGGTGATATCACTTGACTGATTACGGCCTTCCCAGGTGAATAAAAAATCCTCATGGACTTTGTTAGCCACCCAAGAATCATCGATCTCTATCATAAAATCATGCCATTGAAAGTTGTGGTCACTAAAGTTGATTCCACCAATAAAGCAGATTTCTCGATCGATCACCACCATCTTCTTGTGATTTCTGAGTGGATATTTTTGCATCAACCAGCCTGTTGGATTGGTAAATTTGACTTCAACTCCAAATGATGGTGCAGAAGCGATTAGCTCCCGTGTTCTTCGGACCTCTTTTCGAAATTTAGATGATTTGATGTATTCGGTACCCCTGACAAATCGATCATTGATGACCACTTTAGAATATGAATCAATGCAGATCCTTTTATCCGGGGCATAAGCTGATTTCAGGATATCCATGAGCTGCTCACCAGCACTATCCCCCTCGAAAGTCATGGCCTGTACATAGATAGAGTGTTTTGCCTTTTGGCATACTTCTGCCAGCCTTTCCATGAATGCAGGAGCATCTACTAGTACATCAGTCATTTTTGATAGGTTGATCTGTGGAAGGGACACATAAAAAATAACAGACCAAGCTGTTGAGTATTGATTTTATCAATATAAGCTTAGAGCCAGTTTCAATCACAATTTTGTTGTTAGCTCACACTTAAAAGTTCCGTAGCTCATTTTTGCCAAAACCTTCAAAGGGATATTTCTACCATCTGTGGAGATCCAGGCATATGATTGTTTCTCCTCCGGGAATGTGCCGGATTTGGGAAACAATAGGTACAATTTGTAGGCATTGATCTTTTTGCCATTTAGCTTGATGGTTTCTTTCTTGATGTATTCCAGCCCAAATTGATAGGTGTCATTTGACCAAAACGTAGTAATCAGTAACGAATCTCCCCGCGACATCTGTTTTAGCGGTACATTACGCAAGTATATGTAAGAACTCAAGGCATCGAAAATGCTGCCCTCTGCTAAAGAGAAAGCTCCCTCTCTTTGAGAGTTTCTATGCTGTACATAGGTGTCATAATATAGGGAATCAGGTGAATACCAAAATTTGTTGAATCTGCTGTCTACATCCTTTCCAAATTTGATGTATCGCGAAGAGTAAATGGAGTTACAAGTTTTGGGATCCACCAAAGCTTCAAAGTGTGAATCCAGGTTAGCCAGAGCACCCATGAGTCCTACGGTTCTACCAGAACTACATACCTTGAGGTGTTTCTGATCTGAAGATAGGTATTGACGGTCCTCTGGATAGTGGAATTCATTGTCAACCCAAACCTCTCCACGACCAATGGTAAACCAGCCGTACTGAATCTTGTAGGCTAGCTTTTCACCTAGCATATGATCTGCCCGAGGTGGAGCTGTATCACCTTGCGATTTAGCTGGGAATAGGCTCAAGGTCAGCGTTAACATCAGCGCTACAGGTCCGAAATGGTAGCCTGCCCGGCGCATTAGGTTTTGGGTTGTTTTTGAGTAAATCGTCTTCATATACTCATGTGCACTATCAATGACAATGCCAATTTCAGAGTTTAGCAAAGATATCGACGTAATTTGCTGCCATAGCAGACCAACTGCGATTTTTGCTTGTAGCCGCTTTTTGAAAGGTTTGTACACTTTTTTGATGTTCTTCGGGATGTTTAAGAAAGTGTTTTATTTTTTTTATCCAGGCTTCTTCTTCACCTGAAGGTATCAGGAAACCATTGACACCATCTTTGACTGCGGAGGGAATGCCATCTACATCGGCAGCCAATGTCAGCGTACCTAGCGAGGCTGCTTCCAACGCGACTAACCCAAATCCTTCATAGTCTCCCTTGATCTTAAGATTGGGCATTACAAAAAAATCGCTGGCACTTATGACCTCAAATAGCTTGTCCCTCGATTGGGTATATTGATGTACATGAAAGACTCTTTCTGACAGGTTTTGCTTTTTAATAGTTTCGTTTAAAACCAATTCGTCTACCTCCGCTCCAATCAGAAGCCTGATTTTCTCAAAAAAAGACTTGGTCGTCAATCGACTTATCCATTTAAAAAGATTAGCCTGTTTAAACTTCCTGGCCAACACCAGATAGATGACATGATCTGGTAAGTCTGACATCACTTTTTTCGCGAACCAGCTAAAGCCCTTCCTGGGTATGGCGCGGCCGAGGGAGCAAATGATTACTTTGCCATCTAGATTGATGTTTAAAAGTGCCGATAGCTCCTGTTTTATATTTGTGCTTTGAACGACTTTGGGAGGAGTAACATCCACAGCGTTTTCTGCCATTACTACCTTATTGGGATTTAGACCTTTTTCAATACATAGCCGCGTGGTGGGTTCGCTTACTGTAATGATCGCATCAAATCGGTTCAGATACTTTTTTACCCATCGTTGATAAAAACTTGATGGAAAATTAACATCAAGGCCGTGTATGGTCACTGCAATGGGAATCTTGGTTAGGAAAAGTAAAGGGGTAATAACCAAGGCCATAAGTCCATCATTAGCATAAATTACGTTGATTGAGGGGTGTTTTTGTAGCATACGCCATGCCCTGAAAACCACCGTAGCAAAAAAGAAAATTTTTGGGTAGTTGCTTTTGAAAATCAGCGGGTGAATCTGATGTTCTTTTTCCAGTTCCTGCACTAGTTTGAAGCAATGCATTTGCATACCCCCGATGGATGGAGGATATTTATGCGAGATAACTAGAATTTCCATTTGTAGCGCCAAACCTGTTGCATGGGCAAGTTAAGAATTGCCTTTTTTCTGGACGTCATGAAAGAGAATTTTGATGGCGTCAGCATCACAATGCATGAAATTATAAGGAGAATACCAGAAGATAGGGTTGAACCTATTTTTATTACTCCTCAACCGCCCGAAAGCCCCATTGGATATCCTGTTTATGAGTGCCCATATCTTGATATTCCGTTCAGCAACAAGGATTACCGATTTGCGGTGCCCAAGCGGATGAAAAACCTGAAATCTATCCTTCGAAAATTTGACCCACATCTCATTCACTTCAGCTCTCCAAGTGCGCTGGGAGGGTTCGCGGTGGATTATGGCGATGAGCACAATATTCCTGTTACCACTATCTATCATACTCATTTTCCAAGTTTTGCTACTTATTACCTCAAGTATATTCCCCAGGTGGAAAAAATAAGTAATGTCTTCTTCAAAGATTTTTACTCTATTTATCATAAGTGCCAAAGAATCTTTGCTCCGACGAAACCCATGAAAGAGTATTTGCTTAATCAGCAGGTACCGGAAAGCATTATTAAAATGTGGGGAAGAGGGGTGAGCATGATCCGATTCAATCCTGAACGTCGAGATGAACAATTTTGGCCTCAAATCCCGGAGGGTGACAAAAAGGTGCTATTTGTCAGTCGATTAGTGAAAGAAAAAGAGCCCGACACCTTGATACGTTTATATCGCTTGTTTAACCGAAAAAGGCCTCATATCAAAATGGTCATTACCGGAGATGGGCCGACACGGGAAAAGTTGGAGAAAAATATGCCAGATGCGCTGTTTACAGGAAAGTTGACAGGGAATGATTTAGCAAAAGCTTATGCTTCCGCAGATGTTTTCGTATTTCCTTCTACTACAGAGACTTTTGGTAATGTGGTGCTGGAAGCTATGGCTTCAGGTTTGCCGGTGGTGGCTGCAAATGCCGGTGGACCCTCAGATATCATCAAGCACGAGATTTCAGGGTTGCTTGTCGAGCCCCAAAAGGAAAGAGCCTTTTATAAAAATATTATACGGTTAATTGACGATGAGTCTTACTACCAGAAAATTAGGAGCGGTGGCCTGGAATATGCCAAAAGTCAAAGTTGGGCACATTTGTGCGACTTGCTTTTTTCGGAATATGAGCAACTTGCCTCAAGGGTGACCTAACTTTCAGCAGCTTTCTGGAGGCCAGCTTCATATAGCTCCAACGATGTTTTGGATGCTAGCCTTCTGACCCTTATTGGGAACTTGGTCATATGAGCAATATTCATCAATGTGACATTGATCAAATTAAAGATGTGCGGCATTTTTCTTTTCACATCTAACCATAGAATGACCCTTGTTTCTTCAGTCTCATTAGTTGCGTCATGCAGAAAATTGTCGTTGAAGAGAATGGCCTCCCCATTCCTCCAGTAGTACTTTTCACCTTTTACGATAGTAGATTTGTCATAGCGCCTGTTATCCTCAGGGTCGTCATGTATCCTGAGCCAACACTTGCTTTCCTTATTGTTGTCGGGAATGACCACACCCAAGTGGTAGCGCATGATACCTTGATAATAACCTCTGTGCGGCTTGATGTACTGGCCTGGATCCAATATAGAAAAGAAAGCCGTTGCCACGTTGGGGATCTTTTCGATGGTGTCGTAAGTTACAGGGCACAGCAGTCGACTATTTTTGACCATAAAGCCAGATTTAAAAGTAAATGACTTCCATTTTACAGCATGTATACCACCTTTTAACTGGTCACCTGCCATGTTAGCTACATCGATTAGCGATTGCTTTTTTTCAAGCAGACTTAGGCACTCTTTTCGAATATCCTCATAGTTTTCTTCGATAGCTCGCAAGAAGGGGTAATTCTTGTCGAAATCTGGCTGAAATGCCGGAGCTTTCTCAATCAACTTTTTCTTTTCAAGCCACATAAATAGACTATCCATCATCTCTAGAACAGCCTTGTTAAGCTTTATTTTTTTCTTTTTTTTGGACATGAGGTGATGCTATAACGCTCGAATTTAATAGATAGAATCGATTCTCTTGATAGTCAATTAAAAAATTCAATTAACTGATCATGAAGCAAATGTGGTTCTAGTAACTTCCCCTCCTTTAGCATAACGACTTCATCAGCGCAGTCAAAGTAAGACTCATCATGAGTGATTGCGAACACGGTTTTTCCCCTTGCTTTGAGGTCAGGCAATAGCTTTTTGTAAAAGATCTTTTTATAGTGAGGATCCAAGCCAGCAGCCCATTCGTCAAAAAGGTAGATGGGTTTATCCTCCAGATATGAAATAAGTAGTCCAAGTCTTTTTCTTTGCCCCGTGGAAAGGTTAGTGGTGGTCAGTGTCTTGTCAACGATTTTCACCTTCTTATGCAGCTCAAGTAGTTTCAGATACTCTTCAGCTTTTTCTTCAATCACCGATTCATCAATATGAATGATTTCCGGGAAAAGATAGAAATCGGCGAAGATCGCACTAAACCGATCTCTGAATTCTTCAACGTTGGCATGATCTACCCGCTGTCCAAGGAACTGCACTTCTCCTGTTTCTGGTGGGTACAAGCCACACAGAACCTTGGCCAAGGTACTCTTGCCACTACCATTTCCGCCGATTAGGAAAACCATCTGGCCTGGTTGTATATCAAGGTCAATTGGGCCAAGCTTAAAGAATTTTTCCTCATCAGAGTGGTAATAGCTGTAGGTGACATCTTTCAGGGATACGAGAGGTATAGAGCTTTTGCGCTCGAGATTGATCTCCGGCAAGGATGTTTTTCTGATCTTTTCACTTTCCCTGTCCAGGTCCAGACCTGCTCTGTCGATCTGTTCCATAGCAATATTGATCCGTTGGAAATCAGGTAGTACTCTCGTAATCCTGGCTAGCGGAGAAATAGTAAATAGTGTGACGGTAAGGAATTGCACCATCACATCGTAGGTGGTGAAGTCTGTTTCACCTATGATCACCAGGATAGCTCCGATGCCAAGAAGTAGTATGACCTCCCCCCAGCGGGAGAAAATTTCAACAGTTGTTTTACCCGTCACCTGATGATTTTTCTGCTCTTCGGTGAGAGGAGCGATGATCTTGGAGGTATACAGGTTCCTAAACTTTTTATTGATACTCAACTCTTTCAATCCATAGATGAGTCCTTCAAAATAGCCAAACAAGGTGTTTTGATGATTCCTGGCTTTCCTCAATCTTTCTCCATAGGAGTTGAGCGGAAGACGATAGAGTATAAAGGTGAATAAAAAGACCACCATAAAAAGCCCGAATAGCTTCCATGATATGATTACCATATATCCAAAACAACCGATTACCGTAGCGATGCCCGTCAGGATAGTTGGCATCTTGTTGATGATGGAGGAAATCGTATTGATATCCTCGGTAAGGATGGTAAAAAGTCTTTTGGACTGATACTCCAACTTATGAAAAGAAGCCTTCAGGATTTTGTTGCTTAGAGTAAGTCGCATGTCCTGAATGACAGTTTGACTCAAGAGTGTTATCAGGTAGGCACCTAAGATGCTAGTGCTGACGTAAACAATCAGAAGAGTCAAAAATTGCCAGATGAGCTCCTCTCTATTGGCCATTCTGGTTTCAATGGCCTGGTTGATTAGGTAAATGACTCCGGCCAGAGAAATTCCGGAAACAAAACTGGATAAGGATGCTATCAGGAATTTCCAAAAAGATGATTTTATGAGTAGGACCAGGACTTTCATTTGAGTTTTTTTGTCAGCCGGAAAAACCGTGCAAAGGTACACGATCTACTTGTAGGGCTTGATTTACTTATTTCTCTTTTGAAGACAATGACCACCAGTACTTCTTATAGAATTGATACATCTTGTTGTTGTTGTGATGGGTCTTGTTTTCTTTTCGGTGGAGGGTTTCGCTAAATACTAAATGTTTAAGAACCTTCATCCTGGCAAACCGGAAGGATGCCGGGATTACTTTTACAGGTATCTTGGCTTTTGCAAGATATCCGCTCACATAAATGTCATCTACGAAGAAGGCTTCTTGTGGTAACCGATCATAGGCAAATACATCTTGATTGAATTGGGTTGGTCTGATCATAAATGTGGAGGCACCTTGCACACAATCGGTTCTGGTAGGTTTATCGACTTCTAAGGATTGTTTGGGCTTGTCTCCTATGGCTCCGTATTGAATAAAGCGATTGGCATGATTTAGGTCAGCCGGAACCCTCCAACCTACTAAGGTCAAAACGGCATTATGATCATTAGCAAATCGCAAATAGTTACTTACCAGATGATGAGGGTAAATTTCGTCGTCATCTACTACAATGATCTGAGTTTCCGGCTTTTTTGCATATTTTTCAAGTGCGGGAAGCCATTTGGTTGCCGGCCCAAAGTCCTTGTCAATTACATTGATTTCTACTAGTGGCAGTCGTTTCAGAAAGGTAGGTATATTATACCCTCTTTTTTCTCTACTTGATTCTTTAGGAATATTGATGAGTATTCTCCCCGGAAGAATACTTTGATGTGTAAGCGAAGCAACAGTCGGCCCTATGTTGGCGATTCGGCTCGGTAAGGTTGTCATTGATATGACAACGTTGCTTGCTTTTTTTCTTGATTTCGAGATTCGAAAAAATGCACTCGGTAGAATGCTAAGACCAATGTATCTGAATATCTCCGCAATCATACCGTCTGTTCATAGTCCTTCAATACCTTCAGAGCCAGATAACTGAATACATCTTTCGGGTTTCCCGCAATGATACGTTCTTCGGTATATGCACCCAATGACCTGGTAGAGGCACCCCAGTGTAATACAAATGTTTGCGGTCGGACCATATAGTTGGCTACTGATTCGACTTGCCTCCTTTTTCTAAAGAAGTGCTGCGAGATCATAGGTCCATATGGGTAAAAATAGGGCTCGTCGTAAGTTGTTAAATCGTCCCGATCATATGTTTTAGAAACTCGCTGCAATAGGAATGGTCCCAATCTAAGTGGCCGAATGATCTCCTCATGACGCATGCTGGTAATGTACTCAAAGCATTTTAGCAGATACGGGTGTCCGGCAGTAAAGGCCATGACTGCATTGTTTTCGGATGATGAGCACATTTTGCGGTATAGCGCATTCCATTTGTAGCCTACTGGGATTTGAACGGCAAGAAATCGTACCACCTCCAAAAGAGGAGCCCATATCAATCGATGCAATGGATTCCTTCTTCTGACTATCGGCCAGATCGAGTTTTCTTTCCCTATAATACCTGAGCTTTCTTGTAGAAGCATATCAAAATCCTTGATCATCAGGGTGTCTGCATCGAGGTAAACGCCCCCATACTTAAGCAAAATCAGATATCGGACCAAATTGGATTTGGACCGCTCTACAGGGTTCGTTTTTTGCATACTGCTCCTGGTACCAGCAATATTTAAGATTTCATTTACTCGAGTCTTTATGAATTCGTCGGGAATAGCCTCGATCAACTTTTTCATATCAATTTCTCGAAGAGAGAATCTCAAATCTTTGATTAGGGACTCGATATGATGGAGGTTAGTGTCGTCATCTGTCCAGAGTATCACCTTAGCATCTTGACACCGAACCAGTACTGATTTGATAGCCGCAATCAGGAAGAAGGGTCTGCGCGATCCCAACCAAATAAAATGGTATACTTTAGGAATCTGATCCGATTGAATTGAGCTAGGCATATCCAAAAAATGAACGAAACCTTTTCCACACATATTCAATTTTGTATTGACCAAAGTATGGTGGGTAGCCAAGAAATATGATATCATCCAACCACCTAGGCATGCCAGGTAGGGTGTAGTACCCTTGCGGATAGGATCGAAGCTCAAACTTATTAAGGAAGTTTTCTATTGCTTTTTTTCCGTGTTTCTTGATCCGGCCATTAGTGATATGTCCGATGAGTGCTTCCGTTTTAGTAGGATCCAAGATGACTTCAAATCCATTAGGTATTGGGGTTACACTCAGGTAGTCTTCACCGGCATCGATTGATTCCTGGTAGGCCCGTAGAAACTTCTCTTTGTCAGTTACATTTTCGATCCAGTAATTTTTTACTGACATGATTCGTCCCCAATGTGCCAGTGCTTTTGACGAATATTGACGATGGACGATAAAAAAACCACCATGAATGGCGCAATTGGCATTGAATTTCTTTTCCTCATTGTCCCAGGACCTAACCCTGATTTTTAACCCGTCCGAACTCCAATCTTCCGCGGCAAATTGCAAGAGATTTTCGATGCCAGTTTTCTTTTGGAAGATGACATCCGCATCAATGTAGATCAGAATCTCAATGTCCTTGTCGGGGATTAAATCAAAAATTCGAGCTTTTAGCGCTTTTGACTTGTACCTTTTGGTGGGTGTCAAGGTTCTGATTCTGGGGAATCCATTTTTCCACTGCAAGGTCAATGGCCAATCAAGCCTATTCGAGAATTTTTCTACAGAGATAATCTGGATGTTATCCGATCCGGCATTTTTCCTAATAGCTGGTAAGTCAAAACATTCCGGTGAATCCGTGATCAGGAAAGCTTTACCGGTGTAGCCGGAAATCCTGTACATGGACTCAAGGCAAACCTCTGCTTTACACGTCCTTGCAAAAGGTCCGGTGCTGATCATGACGAAGCCTACATTCTTGTGCATGCGTGAGAGCCTAAATTCAAGTGCGAAAATAGGATAAAAGAACTTCGAAAAGAACCGACGGGCTACGTGTTAACTAAGAATTAAAATAGTCTAGTTTTGCGCTGTTCGTGCATTGCACCGAATTATGACGAACCAAAATCTTCATATTATTGGCTTTATTGACGATCAAGCGCAGCAATCATCACCATTGCCAGATGATTTTGATACTGTTCGATTGCTTTCATATTCGAATCGCCAGGAGGTACCATTTCTTCTCAAGGGTGAGCTTGAACTGATTCGAGATCATGATAAGCTGGTTCTTGTGATTTTGGATATGAGCCAGGTCTTTCTAAGCCAATCGCTTATAAAAATCAACACAAGTTATCAACCAGATGGAGCTGAGATTCTGTTTCCGGGATCGGACTATTTTCACTTCTCTAATCCAATTCTCAGATATTTCTACTGGAAACATTATCCAAGACCTGATTTGCGGAAGAATTATCTAGATGCAAATGTCTTCATAGGAAAGGTCGAGGTGATTTTGGATTTTATCAAAGATATTGGGAAGCAGTATCCTGAAGAGAAAACGGGAATCCTACAGGATGCAATTTCCAGGTACTATGTGGATTCTGCCAACGGCTGTTTTCAACCCGACTTCAAAATTAGATTGGATAAGGCCGGGGAATTACTTGTCAGTACCAGGTTTTCAAGGTTTCGAAAACTCCGGTTGCCATGGTTGTTTGATTTACTGCTAGCATTGAAAGAACCGCTACCTTCACCCGATGAAAAACGGCTGCTTAATGTAAAAGTAGAAGGAGACAGGTTTCAGCATTTACACCATGGTAAGAATCCAGTTGCGATCTCGGCATTGGTATTAAACAAAAGTCAGCAACCCAAAATTTCCAAGGTGATGCTGCTTTGGAAGACCCTTAAAGCATATTGGTTGGTTTTGAGGGTCAATAAATGGCATATCAGTAGACAAAAGATTTTCAGGTATAGTCCAAACAAGAGTTTAGCATTAGACAAAGCCACACAAAAGATTGTCCATCGGTTAAAAAACAGGTTGCCTCTCAGTTTCGCACATTATAATGATGGGGAGCTAACATTTATTAGAGATTTTTTGGAAAAGAGGGACCACGAAAAGTGGTTTGGTCGTCGACAACAGCAGTACAACCCACTGTTGGCGGAACGACTCCATGATGCTATGAAGTTTCGGAAAGAGGGCTACTTCGTGGGGGTGCCTTGTTCTACTGACCATGGAAAATTGAGGAAGTTAGCTGATGTAGTAGTAGGAGATTATGAGTTTAAAGTTCCTGCGATGTCAATTCATCACAACCTGGCATATATGCCAAGAATACTATATGCGTTGAGAGATAGGGAAGTTTTCTTCTTTACCAACGAATATCAGGAACTAACATTTTTCGAACATCTTGGGATCCAGGTAAAAAGTGAAAAAGTGATCAAAGTTCCATTTAGAAATTCCTACTTGGAATATGACAAGTATCAAAACATGAAATTTCCTGAAAATGCCGTGGTGGTATTGACATGCGGTATGTTGGCGAAGATCCTGGTCAAGGCCTGGTATGAAAGTCACGATGATTTAACTGTACTGGCATTAGGGTCAAGTTTGGATGATCAAATCCAAAAAGAAAATATTGATTTCGAGCTCTACCCTAAGGATACTCCTTTGACGAAGAACCTGCACAAATCCAGGTCATTTTTATTTGGCTACAAAAAACGCTGCCGAGAGTGTTACGATTTCTGATTCAGTGGCCGTGATGCTGTTGCCGATACTCTTCATATACCTTTTTACCAAACAAACCATTTAATATGCCTTTAGCGATGTTCTGATGATGTTTTCGCTTGGTGAAAGCAATTTCGGGATGAGAAAAATTTCCGCTTTGAAAGTAAAGAGGAAGAGCAGTAAGCCATTCTCCAATGGCAAACAGAATACCTTTTACATAAGCTAGCAGCAACGGATTCTGTATCCGATATCTAACAGACATGGTATTGCCAATCCTGAAAGCTCTTTGGATAAGCCAGTCTTGAGTAGCTCGACTTTCAGGGATGATCTCCTCCACTATAGCCTCGTTGGACCAAACAATTTTAGCTCCTTTTCGATGGGCTTGGTTGAAAAATAAGACATCTGAGCTTCCTACAAAATTGAGACGCTCATCAAACCTCATTTTCCAGTCACCGCCGAGCTTCTTCACATCAAAAGTCACATTACAAGTACTGGATGTGGACCTTTGAATGCCGGTAGCTCTTTTTCCCTTGTCGAAAAACCCAGCTTCTTTGATCCATGCAGGTGTAGATCGGGGAAGTATTCGCAGAGTACGACCTGAGATCACGTCGGCATCGTAAGCACTCATGGCGTCGAAAATGAACCGTAGCCAATCAGGAGATACGATCTCGTCGTCATCAATGAATGATAGGTAATCAAAATCTCCTGCCAAGGCCTCTTCCAAAATCCGGTTTCTCATGTGGACGATACCACGACTGGCTTCAGTAAAATAGTGCGCCTGGAAACTTAGTTTCTTGGCATAGGTATCAAAAACATCTTTCGAAGGTTCTTCTGGCGCATTATCAACCAATAGAAGCTCGACATCAACTCCTTCTGGGATGTTCAAAGACACTAGTGAATTCAAAGTTTGCGATAGCATTTTGGGTCTTTTGCTAGTGCCTAATCCTATCGCGGCTTTTTTCATACGATCTGACAATGCTTTTTATGATTCTCGTTCAAAGCTAAATGAATGGATGGATTCATCAACGGCTTATTGAATATCAGAAGTCAATTCACATTTGAATGTTCCGTATTTCATTTTGGCTACTAACCTAATCGGTATGTTTCTACCATCAGCCGTGGTCCAAACGTAGGAGACCTTTCTTTCTGGAAAGGCCTCAGTATCAGGGAACAATAAGAACATTTTGTAGGTATCAATCAGTTCGCCATTGTATTTGACCTGTTCATGACCAATAAGTTCCAAGCCAAACCGATATAGGCTATTCGAAAAAAAAGTGGTTAGCATAAAAGAATCTCCGGGCCGAAGTTTATCGAGAGGTATATTCCTCAAATAGACATAGGTACTCATTGCATCTAAAATACCATCCGGCTCAAGCGAAAATTGCCTTGAACGTTCTGAATCCAGATCCTGGACATAAGTGTCAACAAAAACCGAATCCTGTTGGTAGTCAAACTTGTCAAATCGAATATCAAGCCGTTTACCAAAAACAACGTTACGAAAAGAAAATAAGGGGTGGGAGCTTTGCATATCAATTAAAGACTCAAAGTAGGTATCAAGGTAGGCTAATGCCCCAACCAACCCAACCGTCTTTCCAACGCAAAAGACTTTCAAATGCTGTTTACCCGTTGGGTAGTGATAGCTGCTATCTACCCATAAGTTTCCCCGGCCAATTGTAAACCATCCATATTGGATTTTATAATCCAATTTCTCACCCAACATTTGCTGGTATTTCTTTGTAAGGTGGTTATTTTGCGCTGATACCTCAGTACTCAGAAGTATGACTAACAGGCAGGCTATCTGTCTTACCGGACTATGAAAATTGCGCAAGTATGTCCATATGATTTTTCTCGCCCGGGGGGTGTAAAGACACATATCAGTAGTCTTTCTAAGTACTTGGAACGATTGGGCCATTCCGTAAAAATAATTGCTCCCGATAATAACGGTAAGATCGAAGAAGAAAATGTATTTCGTTTTGGCAGAAATCGCAGCTTGCCTGTTGGTGGTACCAAAATTGATATCAATGTAGCACTTGGGGATGAGCGAAAGCAACTGAAATCGTTTTTGCAAGCAGAGAATTTTGATGTCATTCATTATCACACTTTTTGGAACCCCATATTGCCATTACAGATTCGAATGATGAGCAAAGGTGTTACGCAAGTTGCTACCTTCCATGACACACCCAAACACAAGTGGGTTGGAGAGACGATCATGCCAATGGCGGCAGTAGGTGTTTTCAAGTTGCTGGACGGTGTCATTTCAGTGTCTCAGACCCAGGCGGGTTACCTTTCAAAGTTCTCATCCAGGCCCATTACTGTTTTGCCAAATGGTATAGATATGGAGCCGTATAGAGACTTTCATTTCGCTCCCAGGAAGGATGATATGATGCAGCTGCTATTCCTTGGCAGATTGGAACCAAGGAAAGGCCTCTTTTTTGCATTGAAGGCTTTTAAAGCTTTGAAAGAGACCTTTCCG
>JAHCMJ010000102.1 GCA_019192485.1 Cyclobacteriaceae bacterium HetDA_MAG_MS6
TTGCATACTGGTATTATTCTCTGCTTCACCATCGTCGGCAGTTACGGTGATGTTGTAAACATTATTACCACCATCGTCTGTAGGATTCTCAAAATCGGGTGAGGAGGCAAAACGAATTTCTCCATTATCAGCATCCATATTGAAGTTACTCGCATCTACCCCACCAAGTAGGTAAGTGACACCAACATCCACTGCTCCCCCGTCCCCATCTGTTGCATCAACGTCCAACACTATAGTTGTTGTGGGTGTGTTTTCCGCTATTGAAACAGATCCTGCTGAGCTGAAAACAGGAGCCATGTTTTGCGCACCCTCATCGACGTCATTCACTGTGATGACAATCTCTTGAGTCGTCCTATTATTGATGGTATCACCATCGTCAGCTATTACAGTTATATTATAAGCATTATTATTTCCATCATCTATCGGATTCTCAAAATCGGGAATGGAAACAAACCGTATTTCCCCATCATCACCATCAATTGCAAAAGCAGTAGCATCCACTCCTGAAATGGCGTAAGTAATGCCTTCATCCTCAGCTCCTCCATCTCCATCTGTGGCTTGTACGTCCAATACGACTTGCGATACTGGTGTATTTTCATCCACACTTGCCGTGTTTTCCGAAATGAAGGTAGGGACTAGATTCGTTTCACTTCCTTCATCTACATTCCTCACTAGAATAGTTATTTCTTCCGTCACTACATTTCCTAGTGAATCCGTTGCAACCAGGTCTACGACATACCTGTTATCCGAATTTTGATCAGCAGGATTCTCAAAATCGGGAGGAGTAATGAAGCCCAAGGAATCCGTATTCAGGTCAAACAGACTTTCATCTTTATTGGTCCCTAAACTAAAAGTGACCGCCGTATCAGCTTCAGCTTTGTAGAAAAAACCTACAGTATTTTCATCAATGCTCACGGAAGATGCCGAAGTAATGGTCGGCAGATCAATCACCGAGACCACCACTGACTGCCGGATCGTCTCACTGGAATTAGTGGCTACTACTGTGAGTTCATAAATATTGTTCATGTCAGCATTTTGGGGATTGCCGACTGCCGGAGCCGAGTTGAAAGTGATCACGCCAAATCCATCAATGGTGAACAGGGAGGCATCCGCACCTTCGAGATTATAAGTCACGCTGATATCGTTAGCACCACCCAAACCATCGTTTGCGTCTATATCCAATACATCCTCTCCACTATCGGCTAAATACTCAATAACTGAAGCCAGTTGGTATTCATAAATTCTATTTTTTGCTAATACGAACATTTTCGTTCCACCGGGATTGAAGATGGTACTTAGTGGATCTTCTGACTGGTCCTCAACGGAGAAACTCTCAGATTCTCCTAAAAAGGTGGCTGATGAAATAGTATAGGCGGTATCCAGAACATATTCATCTATCACATCCCGAGGGGTCGTCACGAACATCTTGGTACCTTCATCACTGAAGCTAATGCCGTCACCTGCTCGTGAGATCGTATCGGCCTTTCCACTGTAGACCGCAGTAGATAGATCGAATCCAACAATCAAATCATATGTGTGATTGATAATACCGCTACTACCCCCTGATCTTGCTACGAACATTTGTAAACCATCTGACCTAAAGGACAAAGCCCTAATTACCGATCCTGAAGTAACTTGATCTTCAACCGAAAAAGTCATAGTTAACATCGAAGTTGAGACGTCAAAAGGAGTGGCCAAATGATACTCAAATACACTTTTTGGGTTATCCCCTGAAACAAACATTTTTTTACCATCCGTACTGAAGACCAGTTCATTCCCTCTTGTTTGCTGTATAACCGAAAAGTTCTCACTTTCTCCATCGTATGTCGCAGTAGATATATCATAAGCTCTAGAAAGGCTGTATTCGTCTACATCTGACTCACTACTCCCTATCACGTACATTTTTGAACCATCTACATTAAACTGCAGGTCACTGGCAAAAGCATCCTCAGATGATACTAAAAAAGACTCTGATAGACCTGTATAAACAGCAGTAGATACATCAAAACCCACTCCTACATTTGTGAAGATCGGCGTATCATCCATGTCGGTTACATGTATCACCAGAGGTATTTGAGTAGTATCAACACCTGCAGTTGCCTTGATGTATATATCATACCTATTATCGGAATCAGCGTCTCTTGGATTTTCGAAATCAGGTAGGTCGTTAAAGGTTATTATACCCGTCTTAGTAATGTTAAAAAGGTCCGCATCACTACCTGAAATGCTGTAAGTAACACTGTTATCGTCAGCTCCTCCATCTCCATCATTTGCATTGATATCAATGATCGTGTTGGTAGCATTTTCCTGGTATTGGACCTTTTCAGAAAGCTCATACTCGTACACAACCCTCGAAAGGGTAATATACATTTTGGTACCGGCCGGATCAAACGTTACTCCTCGAGGAGAAAACAGGTTTTGGTCTTTGATCTCGATTTTTTCGGCATCTCCAGCATACATGGCTGTGGATACATCGAATGCAGTTGCGAGATCGTACTCAACAATAGAACAACAATCAGCGACAAACAACTTGCTACCATTGGCATTGAAAGTGAAAGCACGAATACCTAAATCTATTTGTGCAGAAACGTCCAGTTCTTCCGCTGTTCCAGCATTGGTAGCTGTGGACACATCATAAGGAACAGATAAGTTGTATTCTTCTATAATGTCATCGAAAATATTTGCTTTAGCTACGAACATTTTCATACCATCGGCACCGAAGGCCATACTCCCGCCAGTTGCGTTCTCCAAAAAATCGACTAAAAAACGCTCTTCATCTCCCGCATAAGTGGCGGTTGACACGTCATAAGGTGTTCCGAGTATATATTCGATAATAGCTCCTGTCTTAGCACCAACAATGAAAAGCTTACTCCCATCAGCATTAAAAGTGAGGTCCATCGGGTTGGTATCCTGTCCGGTGACAATAAGATCTTCCGTAGACCCTGAATAAACGGAAGTACTCACATTAAAGGCCTCACTTAATTCGTATTCTGATACCTTGTCACTAAAAGCGCGAAACAAAACAAACATTTTTTTCCCATCAGCACTAAACACTGTTCCACTACCAGTGAAAGAAGAGGAAGTGGAAATGGTCTGGGATCTAAACAAATTAAAGTCTGAAACATCATAAGGATCCAAAGCCGGATCTGTGAACACGGGTGATTGAGCTGGAAGATGAATAGAAACAACCAACAATAACAAAAACAAAGACTTGTGTAATAACGCTTTCAATTTTTTAAGATTTTGAGGTGAAGATCTCAATGATCAAATGGCTTCGTAAGATTTTAAGCAGGCAAGCCACGCAATTCGTTTAGTGCAATAAATTGTGGCTAAAATCCTATTGACAAGAGTAAAGGTATTTGTCGTCGAATTAGAACCAGATTATAATCTGGTACAACAAGTTGGGCTGCATTCGTCGGCTAAGAGCAAATACTATTCCTTCAAGAGCGAAGTTGAACCTTACGATAATCAGTAGGTGTGTAGCCGGTCAGCTGTTTAAAGGAACGATTGAAAGAGGTTTTGCTTTGAAAGCCTGCTTCGTAACCTATCGCCATCAACTTGTAGTTGGCGTACCTTTCATTTCTCAGCAACTGCTTAGCTGTCTCGACTCGGTACAGATTGATAAAGGTATTGAAGTTTTGTCCAAAGCTATCGTTTAGTATCTCTGATAACTGGTGAACAGTCAGGTCCAGCTCCTCTGCAAGCTCCGACTGATTAAGTTCCAGCCGTAGGTAAGGTTTTTTATTTTCCATATACTCCAATACCTTATGCATGAGTTCCTTACTCTGCTTTTCTGTAAAGGAGGATTTTCGATTTTTCTCATTAGCCTCTGACTTGGTTTCATTGAGGGCTATCATTGTTTCTTTCAGACTTTGATTCTCATCTCGCAAATCCTTCATTTCCTGGTACAAAAGGTCGGAATCTGCCACTATTTGATTCCTTTTTATACGATAGCGAAAGACCGCTACAGAGAGGATGACACTCATGGCTAATATGAAAAAGAGGACCATCAGATTTCTCTGTGAGTTAAGTACATGGAACTCCTCCAATTTTTTGATGGCTTGCCTTTTTTCTTTCGAAGCACTTTCAATATCTAATTGCACTGCTGCTGAGGCATTCTGTGCAAGTTTTCTATCTGCCTGCGTGTACAACTTTTGATAGTAGTTAGCCAACTCTTGGTTTCCAATGGCGCCATAAGCTGTTGATTTTAATTCATAGATACTTTTTTGTTTCTTCGGAAAGCTATATTCAAATGCGATCTTTTCTGCCTTATCCAAGTAATGCAAGGCGCTATCGTACTGTGCTTCCGCCACATATATTTCACCCATATAAATGATCGTGGTAGCTCTGCTGTCGATGGAGTTGTCTGTATCATACATCAATAGCGTTTCCTTGGTGAAGGTTGCAGCTGTATCGTAAGCTTCATTTTTGATGAGTGAATAAATCACACTGTTTCTTGCTGCCAATACCTTATTCTTTCTGTCAGAGCTTACTGCCTTTTCAAGCACTTTTTGCATGTACGCCAGCCCCTCCTCATGCTTTCCTTGTTGATGGGCAATTCCTCCCAAAATTTGATAGGCCGAAATGATTGCTCTATGTTCTTTTCCTGTTTTGGACGATAAACTCAAAACGCGCTCCATACAGTTTTGCGATCTTCCATACTCCTGCATGTTATAGTAGCAATTGCCCATATTGGCAAGAAGTGTGATCTGCAGGTTGATATCAATTTTGCTAGTATCCACTTCGTCAATGGCAGTCAGATATTTGGCTAGTGCAGAATCGTATTGCCCTATATTGGAGAAATAAATGCCTTGATTGGTGTAGGCAGAAAATATATCGGGCATGTGGTTGTATTCTTTGGCCAATGCCAGCACGGAATCAGTGTAGGCTTTCATAGTAGTAAGGTCCCCTACCCTAAAGGCCTTCACGACAAGCTTTTTAAGACTGTCCACCTGTTGGCGATAGAAAACCGTCGAATCCTCATCACCCACATTTTTGTACGGCGACAGGGAGTGGGTTGCAGATTTGCTTTCAAGTGGACATTCAATAAATACCAGCAAAAACAGCAAATAAATGATTGATCTGCTACTAAATCGCATATTCCAAATACATTAGGCTACAGCAAAACTACCATTTGACACGTCAATAAATCATCTTTTGATGGTAACCTTTGTTTTCGCAGGCTGTCGGACCATTTTGATTCAAACTATCAAAACATGACTTAGCATGGTAAATTTATTTTATTGGCAAAAGTGAACTTTAATGAAAAGGGTTCGTTATTATTGGCAAAAGTGATGAATATGGGCCGATTACATCTAGGCGAATTCGAAGAGATCGTTTTATTAATTGTGGCTATACTACATGAGGAGGCTTATGCGGTGGCCATCAAATCAGAAATCGCCAATCAAACAGAGCGCAAAGCAAATATCAGCGCCGTGCACAAGGCGCTGTATCGGTTGGAGGAAAAAGGAATGCTTCAATCTTTTCTAAGTGATCCGGTAGCCAAAAGGGGTGGGAAGCGGAGACGTTTGTTTCGTATAACACCGATCGGTAAAAAGGCATTGGATGAATCCAAAGCATTAAGGGCAAACCTACATAATCAGATTCCGGCAAAAGCTTTCCAATGGAGCCAATGAAAAACGTCCCGAAATTGCCCCGTTCCCTCGTTTCGTTTTTCAAGTGGTACTGTACACGTGAAAGGTTTGAAGAACTCCATGGAGATCTGGAAGAACTTTACGTTGACCGATTGGAGGAGTTTGGGAAAAATCGGGCGTTGGTCCTGTACGTCTGGGATGTAGTGCGTTGCTGTCAGCCCTACGCCTGGAAAAAACTAGGCAGTCAATTAAACTCAAATAAAGGATACATGTTAAAAAACTATTTGCAAATAGCAATCAGACATTTGCGTCGGAGACCAGGGTATTCCGGACTCAACATTTTAGGACTAACACTGGGGATGGTTTCAAGTTTAATCATCTTACTGTACCTCCACCAAGAGCTTAGCTTTGATAATTACCACAAAGATGCGGACTTAATCTACCGCATCTCATCGCGCTTTACAGAAGGAGATGGCACCAAGTATAGCTGGGCTACCACACAAATACCATTGGGGCAAACAATACAGGAGACCTTTGGCGAGGTGGACCAATACGTGCGGTTCATACCCAGAGGAAAAACCAGAATGGAGCACAATAACATCAGCTACATGGTTGAAGATGTTTATCTGGTAGATTCCACGGTATTCGATGTTTTTTCTTTTGTGTTCATACAAGGAGACCCGGCCACTGCTTTAAATGAGCCCAATTCGATATGCCTAAGCGAATCGGAAGCACTACGTATTTTCAAAGGAGCAGATGCGATGGGAGAGCTACTGGTAACAGACGACCATTCGTTCAAGGTCACGGGAGTCTACAAAGATCAACCCCAGCATTCTCACCTCGTGGCTAGTGCCATGGGTTCGGCAAGTACTATTCGAGGGAGCTCTCCATCTCAAAGTTGGGGCGCTTTTGGTATTTATACCTATGTCAAACTTAGCCCAATTGCTTCAGCACAAGTGATGGAAGATAAACTGAACAATGAGATCATGAATAAGTATGTGCGAGTGATTTTTGATCAGTACGACCTGAAAGTGGTTTATGACCTATTGCCTATCAGGGACATTCACCTGAGCTCGGACTATGAAGGTGAGCCTGAGCCGCTTGGCAGCATGGAATACATCTATGTATTTGCAGTTGTAACTTTGTTCCTGATCACCATTGCGTGTATCAACTACATGAACCTTGCCACTGCCCAGTCGATGAGAAGAGCTCAGGAAGTGGGTGTTCGAAAGACCATGGGTGCAAAGCGAAGTACCTTGATCAGCCAATTTATGGCTGAAAGCATCGTGATAGCTTTCGTCAGTTTGATTTTGAGCGTAATGATTTTGAGCATTGCTGTTCCTATCATCAATAATCAGCTGAAAACTGCTCTAGATTTCAGTCAACTTCTGGATACCAACATCTTAATAGCGATCATACTGATCTTAGTGGTAACTGGCATAGCAAGCGGGTCATACCCAGCCTTTTATTTATCTGCATTTACTCCGTCCAATGTGTTGCGTGGAGGAGGTGCGAAGAGGTCGGGCAACCCATGGCTGAGAAGGGCCCTGGTGGGCTTGCAATTTTCCATTTCTATCTTCATGCTGATCAGCACTCTCGTTGTTTACGATCAGATGCAGTATCTCCGTAGCAAGTACCTCGGCTTTGACAAAGATCAGGTTGCCACTTTTACTTTGAATGGGGAGGCTCTACAGCAATGGGAAGTGTTGAAACATCGATTGTTGCAAAACCCCAATATCTCTACCTTGACCAGCGCGAGTACTGTACCGGGAGGCGGCTACCCAAGCTATCTGATGCCTGTAGAGAAAAATGATGGCACCATTGAGGACTTAGTACTAAACGCACTGGAGGTGGATTTCGAATATTTTTCCACACTCGGTGTAGACATTCTACAGGGCAGAAACTTCTCTTCGGCATTCAGTACAGACACATCTCATGCCTTGATCGTCAATGAAGCCATGGTTAGGAGATTAGGCTGGGACAATCCCATCGGTAAGCGCATCCAATACGGCCAGGATTCCTCTGTTTTTCATAGGGTAATTGGTGTCGCAAGAGACTTCCATCATTCCTCTCTTCACAACCCCATTGAGCCCCTTCTCTTTGCACCGAAACTGATTAATAGGCGGGTGATGCTCAGATTAGATGACAACTACCTGGAGGCTATGAGTTTTGTGGAGCATACCTGGGAGGACTTGTTCCCAAACCTCCCTTATGAGTCACAATTTTTAGATCAGCGTTTCGTCTCATTCTATGAGAACGACCAGGTTAGAGGCAATCTTTTTCTTGGGTTCTCCATTATTATGATTGTGATCGCAGCGTTAGGATTACTTGGACTTGCATCCTTTACCACGGAGCAACGAAGTAAGGAAATAAGCATTAGAAAAGTACTGGGAGCAAGCGTTCAGGGGCTTGTTTCTCTGATGGTCAAAGAGTTTGTACTATTGGTTCTAATTGGTGCCATGCCCGCATTTGTTTGTGCATATCTTTTTGCAGAAAACTGGCTGGGCGAGTTTGAATATCATGTAAACATCAATTTTATGTTGTTTGCATTGGTAGTAGTTATTATCATGTTTGTAGTCATATCCGCCACAGGTTTTCACGCCTTACGAGCGGCACAAGCCAATCCCTCTGACAACTTAAAAAATGAGTAAATCGAACTTTGCTTACCAATGAGATAGATAGACTTTACTATTTTCATGTGGTGCTCAAAGAGAGGATAAACAAGCATGAAAAATACGGATTTGCATAACAAGACAACAGAAAAGTTGCGATCAGAACTGAAAACCACGAGAACTGTGACAGGAGCATTAATAGGAGTTCTGGTGGTATTATTTACCGTCACCATATTTGGATTATTGACTAAAGAGGACAACTCTACATTTATTGCATTAATGGCAGTTGGTATTTCTTGCAGTGCTATTATTCCGTCACAATTCAGTAACATAAAAAAGATCAAGACTGAATTGGATACGAGAAAATAAAATGAATAATGATAGGACGGAAATTCTGTTGCAAAAAAGCAGTTCAACAAAATTGCCCTCATTAAATAGCGATGTGATTTCTGGTCCAACCTATTCATGATCAATCGCATAGAAAGATTGAATTCCCAAGAAGGGGCAGAAGCTCTTTTTGAAATCAAGAAGTGAAATATGCCTCACCAAGTGGAGCTTTGAACATACCGGTTAAATTAGCCTTTTGCTCAGTGAGCCACAAGTAACGAATCTCAATCACCGCTATTAGATATTTGCTAAGTGCTTTGGAAAGAATACTTATAGACTAAAATGTGCTAAAAGCTGATAGAATCTCAAAATCCGAAGTTCCTGCACTCTAAATGTAACCTTCGACTTTTCCTGATTTAGGCACCTCCCCATTCTAAAGGCCCTCCGATGGCAGGATAAAAATGTGGATTAATTGTTGCCAAAAGAGTTGAGATCAGCAAGAACTGAGACTCTTATGCTATATCCCAAAGAAAGGTAAACCATGAAAAGCTTCAGCATTGATTATTGCATACTAGGAATCTTACTCTTATCTACCTACACCACATGGAGCAATAATCTACAAGACTCCTCCGATGTCGCCGAAGTATACCTGGCATTTGAAGAAACAGTAGCTGATAAGCAAACAACCGAACATTTAAACTTATATCTATCGTCATCGACTAGAGTGAATATTAGTTTGAAGTCAAACGGAAATCCCACCAATAATTTGATTGACGCAGCCACCTGGACCACCTTTTTCAACAGCCCGGGAGTATATCAACTAGACATCAGCAATACAGTCATAGAGGTTTATGGCAACATTGCATTTTCTGAAGCCAGATTCGACTTATTGCGAGATAGCGGTTACACGGGTTTCGGCATAGATTTGTTTGTGTACGTGAAAACACCTGAAGGTTGGAAGTTTGCGCTACTCAACAATACCTATCAGGATATTACTGACAGCACTGACTACACTCTTAACCAAATCGATTCAGATCCTACAGAGGTGTTGGATAACATGGTAGCACAATATAACAATGATAACAAAGGGTCTTTTATCAATTCTTTTGTGGACAATTCGATGCCCTGCTACATGTTTCAAGGTACTTTTAATGATGAAGTAGGAAGTTCTACGCACACAGCCAGCGCCTTTGCGGACTCTCTCTTAGGAAGATCGTATGAGACAACCATGCTACTAGAAAACACCACTTATGAAATAGTAGACGACTACATGGCAAAATCTATCTCGGACATAAAAATAGTACAGGAGGATAGCACCTACATCGATGGCAAGGCCTTTGCGACCTACATAGGCACACGAAGTTTCGGGTGGAGAATATCAGGGCTTATCATTTCTGTAGACCGAAAGAATTTTGATCTGGAGCCATTAGTTGAGACATCCATCGCAGATAAGGTGTATAACAAGATATTTGCCTATCCCAACCCAAGCAAGGGAATGTTTACAGTTGACCTAAGGCAGAGATATTCATCTGTTTACTTAAAAGTCACAGACCTACAGGGACGTGAAATAATCCAAAATACAATCCACAATAAAAGGAATATCCAGTTGGAGTTACCTCCAAAACCAGGCGTTTATTTCGTGGAGTTCATCACTGATAATAGGTCAAAAAGTGTCATTCGATTGGTAAAGGAGTGAAAAGCTTAGCTAGCTATCGAGGAAAATGGACCACCCTACTGATTTTGAGGTTTTTCCATATCTCTAAGGTTACCACATTGGAAACATCCAGGGACCGACTACTTTGAGACAAGTAGGAACTTCCGTATTTAAACTCATGTTTTCGCTTGGTCCCATCCTTTAAAGTAAGGACTGCATATTGGTCGTCTCTCTCTGGGTTAAAATAAGGAATCGTTCCTCGCAAAAAAGACCTGAGACTATCTCGATTTTGGGTAACAAGTAGTGCAGCCTGGTTTTCACCCACGGAAATGGATCCCAGGGCTTTAGCATCTCCCCTTACGAGCCAACCTGATTGGTGAAAAGGAACAGACTCGAAGTGGCCTTCTCCATTACCCAGAAAGCAATTACCCAATGAAGCATCATATCTACCGGTAAGAGGATCAGGCGCATAGCTATTGCCTACTGTCAAAAGATCGAGATGGCCATCTTGATTGACATCGTGAGGCAGGATGCCATACACAGGAGCAAACTGGGCCTCTTCAGGCAAAGGCATCATCTCAAAGTCACCGTTACCAAGATTCTCAATATACAAAGACCTCATCTCCGTAGCCTGTAGGACATATGCCTCTTTTCGCATCGATTCGCTGAATATCTCTTTAAAAGACATTCTCCCATACTTTTCGTAGCTCTTAAACACCTTCTTGAGACCCAAAATCTGATCTGTCATACTCTCTCGATAGTGTACAGGATATTCCACACCCTGAATAAAACGGCAGAGTATAGGATCTATACTGCCATTGCCATCGTAGTCTTTGGCATACACGCATACAGGCTCCTCAATGCTTGCTTGGTAAATGGAATTTAAACCAAGATTTCCGGCCACATAATCTATATCCCCATCATTGTCAAAGTCTGCTCCTGCAATACTATTCCACCAGCCTACGGTATTCTGAAAAACCTCCTGAGATATACGCCGAAGTCTTCCTTTTTCATTTTTAAAGATCACCACGGGCATAAACTCACCTACCAAAACGAGATCCAGCCAAGCATCGTTGTCTACGTCAGACCAAATGCCACTGCTCACCATCCCTATATCTGATAATCCTGGAACTAAAGCATCTGTCCTATCCTCAAAAATTCCTCGACCATCGTTGACGAGCAAGATACTTTGAGGCGGCATAGGATACTCATTCGGCTTGATGCGTCCACCTACAAATACATCCAGATCTCCGTCCTTATCAAAATCAGCTGCAATAACGCTTGATCCACTGGACTTGATGATAGGCAGTGCTGCCGTATCCAAACGATAAACTCCACCTTCATTGCGATAAAACCGATCCTGATACCTTCTGTAGTCTTTGCCGTACTCTGAGCTACCACTCACGCAATACAAGTCATTGTCTCCATCCTGATCAGCATCAAACAGCAAAAGCCCAGTATCTTCTTCCAGTTTTTCTACCAATGCTTGCTGCTCAAATTCACCATCGACTTTTTGGTAGAAAACCCGAGCAGCTCTTTCAGCTGAACCTCCTATCACAAAATCTTCCAGACCATCATTATTCATATCACCAACAGCTAACCCAGGACCAGATTGCGAATGTCGATGAGGTAGTAGATGGTCTCTCTTGAAGTCGATAAAATCTCTTTCCTCATGCAGGAAGTTTACCCCCCCGACAGCACCTTCGGAAAAGTATTTACTCTTGGCCGGTTTGGACATTGCCTCCGCTGCACTGGCATCTGTCCAGGATATAGTCAGCAGCTGATCTGTCGATACATCAAATCGCTTGGTCATTGTGCCGTCAGGCCATGTCACTGCTATGGTGTCAATCGTTTTAACGTCACCCAAGCCAAAATGCAAAACCGGATCTACACTGGACTTATAGCCGCGGTAAGGACTGTTTTCTACGAACCACTTATCCTTTCCCGCATACAAGCTTACTGTTGTAGAGAGCGCTTGTAAATTACCCGGTTTACCATTGAGTCGAATCCTTATGTGGTGATTGGCATTCGATGCATCGCTACGCTCTACAGTATTATTCCGATAAAGCAAAGCCTCGTCGTCAATATTGTTAGAGATGATGTCCAAATCGCCATCATTATCAAAATCAGCATAAGCAGCTCCGTTGGAATAAGACGGTAATTGCAGTCCCCAATCTCCTGTAACATCTTTAAAGACCATGCCGTCCTGATTCCGAAAAACAAAATTTGACTTCTTCACTCCGAATAGCTGTGCCATTTGCTCATTACGCTCCTTTTTTTTCTCCGGACTCTCAGGTTGGTAGGAAAAAGAGGGTTGCGTATTATAGCTCGCAAAATCTAGGTTTGTTACGTCTTTTCGATAACCATTGGTGACCCAAAGATCTCTGTAGCCATCATGATCGAAATCAGCTAACAGTGCACTCCAGCTCCAGTCCGTGGCATACACTCCAGCCATATAGCCCACATCACTAAATAGTGGTTGACCATTTGATCCTATACCGCGATTGAGTTGTAGCGTATTGCGCACAAACTGAGGATGATATCCTTTTTCGATATAAGTATTGTACAAATCATATCCCGGTCTTGAAAACATCGTTTTTTGCCTTAAGTTGTCATCCGGCATCATATCAAGGTTAATGATATCTGCTAACCCATCGTTGTTGATGTCCGCAATGTCCATCCCCATACTATTGTGACTTTGATGACTGATGAGCTCATTGATCTTATTGGTAAATGTGCCGTCCCCGTTGTTCATCCAAAGTATGTCATTTGACAGGAAATCATTGGCACAGTATATATCGGGCCATCCATCCTGATTAAAATCTGAAATACCTACACCAAGACCCCATCCCTCAGTAAGTATCCCTGCCTCCCGAGTGACATTGGTGAACCTGGGGAGTTTTGCGGACGAACCCTCGTTTCGATACAATTGGTCGTTGCTACGTCCAGATCCATCATGAGCTGTAGTCACAGGCACTGTTCGGTCGTAGTACTCCAATGCATTGCACAATAGATACATGTCCAGGTCGCCGTCACGATCAAAGTCTAAAAAAACTGCCTGAGTGCTATATGAGGAGTCGGCAAGATTCATCTCTGATGCCATCTCTCGAAACTGGGGAACACCTGAGTGATTGACCCCTTGATTGATAAAAAATTGATTGGGCACACCCGATCTTCTGTTTGGAACGATCGTAGACAAGTGTATGTCCATCCACCCATCGCCATTGATATCTACTACAGCAACCCCCGTACTCCAGTATGAAGTGGTTATGCCCGCGGCGCTAGTCACATCTTCAAATCGAAAGTCGCCCCGATTCAGGTAGAGCTGACCTGGAACCTGGCTACCTGCAAAAAAGACATCCTGCTTTCCGTCATTGTTAAAGTCTCCGACCCCGAGTCCTGCACCATTGTATAGGTACTCAAAGTTGAGCGCATTGAGGTTATTAGAATCCGTAATGCGATTGACAAAGGTAATGCCAGAATGATTGGATAGGACACGATTAAATAATGGATCGTGTTGCTGGCAGGCTCCCCACAATAGCATGCTCAGTAGACAGAGACTATAGTACCTCATGGGATTGTGGTATTTGCGTTTACGATAAAATTAGGTTTGAGTGAAAACGACAAAAGAAGCCTAGGCTTCTTTTGTCTAAAATACAATTTATTGTCCAGTCTACATTTTCAAAATAGACGGATATCTAATTTCTTAATCAGTAACCTGGGTTTTGACCAATATTGAATGCATTGATCTGCGTCTGAGGTATAGGCAGTGCATACTTATTATCATTCCAAGTCAATGGAGCGGTGGCCACTTGCTGATAATAAGTGGCTTCTTGCTGACCTATTCTCCATCGGCAAACATCAAACCACCAGCTACCATGCTCGCCAAAGAGTTCGGCCCATCTTTCATATTTCAATGGATCGTTGGCAAGATGATCTCCTGCACTTGCCATTGTAGCATCGCTAAGACTACCATAATCTACCGCGGAAGGAGTGTCAATATCCAGCCCATAAGCCCTTCTTCTTACTTTATTTACATACTCCAGCGCAGTGGCGACGTCTCCATTGTTTTGGCTAGCCTCCGCGTATAGTAGGAATACATCAGCCATCCGCAACCAGTACATATTCATGGCGATTTGGTTACCAGGTCCTGC
>JAHCMJ010000103.1 GCA_019192485.1 Cyclobacteriaceae bacterium HetDA_MAG_MS6
GAACAACCAGTTTTTTTCGATAGGGACGAAAGTCAAAAGATCCGTAAAAATTGAAATTTCTGCTAGGAGAAGTGATGCCTAGAGCTCCTCCTAACAGATAGTCATCAAGGTTTATGGATTGTCGTACGCTGAAGGTGGGGCTGACTCCTTGTCCTGAGGACAAATATTGCAGGCCTATCAGCAGGAGCATTGAAACAATATTTTTAAATGACCATTTCATCCTGATATGCAATTTAGCTCATAGGCATTTGTAAACTTTTCTCTCAGGTTTCAATCTATTTCAGTTCGTAAATACTTGTTCTCTTGCCGGGAACCATAAATGACGAGGTTATATCCTTTACTTCGTCGGTCAGAATATCTTTTGCCTTCGAATAGCCCCAAAGGCGCTCGTGAAAGGGTTTTGGATCGATTGAAGTTTCCCCCTCGTTCATATTCATGACGACCATTACGGTTTCTTTTTCATAATACCTAAAAAAGACATAGAGATTGTTCTCGGGAACGAAATGCATCAGCTTCCCCTTATGGATCACTTCAGATCCTTTTCGCCATCGGGTCAGTTTGCTGACATAAGCAAAAGCCTCGTTTTCCGTAGGAGTCCTCTCAGAAGCTTCGAAAACACTACGAGGGTCATCTGGCCAGCCACCCATCATGTCAGGTCTTTTTCGTGCATCATCCTTAGCATCATCATTTGCGAGCATTAATTCTGTGCCGTAGTAGACCTGCGGAATGCCTCTTGTAGTCATGAGATAGGCATAAGCCATTTTCCAAAGTGATTTATCTTCACCTACATCGGTGTAAAATCTCTCCAAGTCATGATTGTCCAAAAAGATCACATTTTGCATGGGATCAGTATAGAGGCGATCCTCTGAAAGTGTGTAATACAACTTTCTCAGCCCTTCTTCCCACCCAAAGTCTTCTTTCATGGCATCTCGTATGGCAAAGTGCAGTTGAAAGTCGGTAATACTCATTAGGTTAGAATTATAGGTCTCACTGGTACCTTGTTGCCAATAGGATTCGTGAGCCACCCTTCTCACCCAGGCTTCGCCGACGATGTTGAACTGAGGATATGCTTCTAGGACGGTTTTTGCCCAGCAAGCCATGTAATCTTTGTATGGGTAGACATACGTATCCATGCGGATCCCGTCTACACCTGAAAACTCTATCCACCAAAGTGTATTTTGGATGAGGTAGTCTGCCAACCATTGATTCTGTTGATTTAAGTCAGGCATGGATGGCACAAACCATGCTTTTTGAAGTTTATCCAGGTCGTACTCTGAGGCATAAGGGTCTGATTGCACGGAACCGCGAAAATTGGAAGTGCCGTACTTTTCGAAGTCATGTATCCAGTTCTGAGCAGGAAGATCCTGCATCCACCAATGCTGGTCTCCGATATGGTTGTGGATCATATCCATAATCACCTTTAGGCCTTTCTTATGACAGGCATTTACAAAAGCTTTAAACTCCTCATTAGTGCCGAATCGCCGGTCAATCTTATAGAGATCCGTTGCCGCATAACCATGGTACGCGCCATATTCCGGTGTCATGTTGTTTTCGAATACAGGTGTCAACCAAACAGCTGTCATGCCAATAGATTGAATATAGTCCAGGTGATCTTTGATGCCTTTGATATCGCCGCCATGACGGGCATTGGGTATAGATCGATCAGCTGTCTCCAGCATACCAGCTACGTTGTCATTGTCAGGATCTCCATTAGCAAACCTGTCGGGCATAAGCAGATAGATCACATCTGAGCTGTCGAAGCCTTGATTGGCATTAGCTGTTTGCTTTCTTTCTTTCAGGTCATATGACAGGATGAATTTTTTTCTACCCTTGGTAAAGGTGATAGGAACTGAGCCCGCCCGAGTGCCGGGAGCAATGTTCAAATATAGAAATGTATAATGAGGTGAATCTCCATAATCCTGGTGATTAATACTAATTCCATTGTAGGTTAAGCTAGCCTTATAGCCTCTGATGTCGGGATGATGGATCATCAATTGCAGAGTTTTGGAAGGCATATCTACCCACCAATATGGAGGCTCTACTCGTTGGCCTGGTAGCCAGGAAGAATGAGTAAGGGCTAAGATTAAGAAAAGGAGTTTTTTTACTTGGTTCATACTTCTTGCTAACATTACATACTTCAAACTAGGAAAATTTAGGCATAATAATCGTATTGTACGAAGCAAGTATCTAAGGCAATAGTAAATGTTGGTAAGAACGAATCTTTATAACTTTACCGCTTTCAAGTCCCTCAATCACTAAGCGCCACGGATTAGGGGAGTATAGGGATTATGGAATAAGCGATTATTTTAAATTGCCTCCTTACCATGATCGAACCGCATTTATCCCTGACAGGGTATCTTTTGTACTGCGTATTGGGTGTCAACCTATGGCAGATCCAGCCTGACTCTGTGCCTCCTCAAGTATCCATTCCTGACTCTCTTGAGTATATATTGTCACAGGCTGAGACAGATTCAGCCAGAGCCTACATCTATAGTCGTCAAACCTGGAAAGTTAGGTTGTCATATCCTAAGTTAGCTGTAATATATAGTCTAAAGGCCATTGAAATTGCTAAAAAGGCTAACCTGCCTATTATGCAAGTAGATGCCCTGACAGACCTTGGCTATACCTATGAAGTGATGGGTGATGGCAAAAATGCTTTGAAATATTACTACGCAGGGTATGAGCTCGCTAACGAAATCTCATATGTATGGGGAGCAATTGATGGGGTAACTGGTAGTGGTAGTGCATACAGGATATTAAGTGATTTCGATAAAGCCATTGAAATGTACTCAAAAGCAGTTTATCTGGCTAGTGAAGATAAACGTCCACTCTTACCAAACGATACAGATCGAAGGATGACCAATCATTACAAACCACTACTTCTGGGAGATGCCTACAACAACATAGGAACAGTTTACAATGATCAAAGCAAGTTTGAACTGGCCCTTGAATATCATCAAAAAAGCCTTGAACTATATCCTGATGGAAATAAAACGAAAGTGTTGGCCTTAGTCAATATTGGACAGATTCATTTAGACCTGCAAAACCTGGATAAGGCTATTCAATATAGTGAGCAAGCAAAGCGCCAGGCCATCCAAATGGAAGATAATGTGATAGAAGCTTTGGCCAGCAAGCTCATTGGGAAGATCAATAGGCAATTGGGGAATTACCAGGAAGCACTTTTGGCGTATTTGTCTGCATTGAAAAAATTCCAGGATCTGGATAACTCCATTGAGATAGCTAAAGTCTATCATGAAATAGGGTCAGTCTATTTCGATCAGGAGCAATATCAAAACTCAATACAATATAACGAACTAGGACTCAATCATGCAAGAGAGGCAGAAGACAAAGTAGGTCAATGTTTTGCCTTGTTGGCATTAGGAAAATCCTATATGTTACTTGATGATTATGCTGAGGCCGAAGAGGCGCTTCAGGCGTTTATGTCCCTTTCACCTGAGATCGAAGATCAGGTCCTCATTCGTGATGGCTTTAGAGCTTTAGGCATTTTGTATGAGAGAACTCATAGATATCAAGAAGCCTACGAAAGTCAAATGAACTACATCGCCGTAAATGACAGCATATTCAGTGCCGAGAAGAGTAGACAAATAGCTGAGATGGAAGCCAGATACGAGACCGCTCAAAAAGAAAAAGAGATCGAATTACTCAATGCCGAGAATCAGATCAAAGTGCTTCAATTGAATAAGCAAGAAAGTCAACGTGTCCTACTGATAGTAGCCATATTAGTCTCTATTGGCATTGCTATCATTCTGTACAGCAGGTATGTCGTGAAAACGCAGGCCAATAAGAAACTTCAGGAATTAGATAAGCTAAAAACCAGGTTTTTCACAAATATATCGCACGAATTTCGCACACCGCTTACCATGATCATTGGGCCGGTGAGAACCAAACTGGCCGAAGGTGAATCTTCAGATGCATCCTTTTTGCGAATGATCTCTCAAAATGCAGAGCGACTGCTCCAACTGGTCAATCAACTTTTAGACCTTGCCAAACTAGATGCGAGTCATATGAAGCTTCAACTTCGGGAAGGAGATATCAATCAGTTTTTAATCACGCTGATCGATCCCTTTGATGCTATGGCTTTAGAGAAAAAGATCAATTTTGAAAAGAAGCTATCAGAACAGTCAATAGTGATACCATTTGATCCGGATAAGGTTCAAAAAGTGTTCACCAATTTACTCATCAATGCATTTAAGTTTACCTCTGCCGGTGGCAATGTGATTATTGAATCAGCATTTGACACAGGTCAATACAGTATAGCTGTTACCGATACAGGGAAGGGGATTAGTGCTGACCATTTACCTACATTATTTAATAGATTTAATCAATTGGATGAAAGTAGTGGAGAAGGGACTGGAATTGGACTTGCCCTGGCAAAGGAGCTCATAGAACTTCATCATGGCCGTATTACAGTGGAAAGCCAGGTAGGAATAGGGACTACTTTCAGGGTATTTCTGCCGACAGATCGCAATAGCTATGTTGAGAGCGATTTTGTAACAGCACACCTTGTTTCAGATGATACACCTGTGAACTTCGACAATGTCAAGGACAAACCTGAGCCATTTAAAGGACAGGATGCCAAGGATCTTCCCACAGTATTAGTCGTGGAAGATAATGATGATGTTCGTACTTATATAGGTAGTATCCTTCAGGTTCAATATCACGTACAAGTGGCCAGGAATGGTAGTGAAGGTTTGGAAAAAGCCCTAAAGACCATTCCTGATTTGGTGGTGTCCGACTTGATGATGCCTGAAATGGATGGTCTTGAGTTTTGCAAGCAGCTAAAAATGAACGAGCTGACCAGTCATATTCCTATTGTTTTATTAACGGCCAAAGCAACGGTTGAAAGTAAGATCGAGGGACTACATACTGGTGCAGACGACTATCTGACCAAGCCTTTCGATCATCAGGAGTTGATGGTGCGGGTGAACAACCTGATTACTGAGCGTCGAAAACTTAGAAAACTATTTGGGACTACCATCTCACTTGAACCAGCCATGATCAGTATCACACCTCCTGACGAGGTCTTCCTCACTAAGGCACGGGATATCGTTGAAGAAAACATTGGAAACATTGAGTTCACGGTGGAGGATTTCCAACGGTCATTGGGCGTTAGTAGAATGCACCTGCATCGAAAGCTGAAAGCTTTGACCAATTCTTCAGCCAGCGAATTTATTCGAACTATTCGCCTGCAACGTGCTGCTCAGATACTAAAAACCAAGGGTGTCAACGTTTCCGAAGCGGCATACGATACCGGATTTAACAACCTCTCATACTTTGCTAAGTGCTTCAAGGAGCAGTTTGGAATGAGCCCATCAGCATTTCAAGATCAGACCATACCATCAGATTCGTAAATGGTTTGCTTTTCGATGGGAAATACTCCAATTCCGACACATAGGAATAGTTAAAAAACTGCTGAAAATAGTCCAAAAAAGGACATGTTACATACGTGCCAATTTTTGGGAAATGACTGTTAGTGTTTCGATGATCCCCCCAATTACTTTGGCTTCGTAATCCACAAACGAGGCTAAGGCGGCGAGGAGAGAACTTGTCGGAGGAATCCACCCCGTGGCTAATGTGGCTTTTGAAAACAAGTCTTAAATCGCCGACTTACGCCATTAAAACAATTGTAATGTAAAAACCGAAATCTATCGCCATGTACCTGAGCATGCCTATTGGCTGGAGATTTCAGTCAAGGGCGGCTCTTTTAAAAGATTACAGCTAAAACAAACAACTTATGAGAAACCTAGTCACCTTATATACAATCGGACACCAAAACGGCAGGGGAGAGAAATTCGTTTCGATCCCTCTGCCTATGGTATCCTGGACAAAACCATTTTTATTAATCCTGGGATTCTTGATGTTGGTTTCATGGAAGTCACTTGCTCAGCAACCTTTTGTGACGACATGGCAAACGACAGGAAGCAATGAGTCTATTACTATTCCTACCAATCCCAATCTCTCTGGATATGTCTATCAGGTAGATTGGGGCGACGGTAGCGTCGATAACACCACGTACTCGGGAGATGCCAGTCATACATATGCAGAGGCTGATTTCTACACAGTAGAGGTTACAGGTACATTTCCTTCCATTTACTTCAATGGTACGGGAGATAAGGATAAGATCATGACTATTGAGCAGTGGGGAGATATAGCCTGGACCCGGATGCATAGTGCTTTCGAGGGGTGCTCCAACCTGACTTACAATGCTACTGATGCACCAGACTTAAGTGGCGTCATATGGCTGTATAGAACCTTCAAAGATGCTACCTCCTTCAACGGTGACTTGAGTAATTGGGATGTGAGTGGTATCACAGGCTTGACTGGTACTTTTTGGGGAGCCACTGCTTTCAACCAGGATATTGGGAGCTGGGATGTAGGCAACGTAGAGCTAATGCTAAGCACCTTTCGCGGAGCTACTTCCTTCAATGGTGATATTGGTGTGTGGAATACTGAAAATGTAACAACCATGGCTCAGATGTTTGACGGTGCTATGGCTTTCAATCAGGACATAGGCAGTTGGGTCGTAGATAGCGTCACCAGCATGAGCAAAATGTTTAATCATGCCACCTCATTCAATCAGGATTTGAGCGGGTGGAATGTTGCACAAGTGACTCAGATGCCATCAATGTTTAATGAGGCAAGAGCCTTTGATCAGAATCTGGGAAATTGGGATGTAAGTGCCGTGATCAACATGTCCCAAATGCTGGATAGCACCGCCATGTCTATAAAAAACTATGATGCTACCCTTAGTGGTTGGGCCGGATTGCCATCCCTTCAGCCTAATACATCTTTAGGAGTAGCCGGATTGATATATTGTAATAGTTTGGCAGACCGAAATACCATCGAATCAACTTACAACTGGACCATATTCGGAGATGAATTTTGTGAGGAAGAGCCCTTTATCACTACCTGGCAAACGACGATAAATAACGAAACGATTACCATTCCTACTGACCCTAATGTCGCTGGATATGCCTATGCCGTGAGCTGGGGAGATGGGAGCTCAGACGCCACTACCTATGCAGGAGATGCCACACATAGCTATGCTTCACCTGGAACTTATTCGGTAAAGATTGTTGGCCATTTTCCAGCGATTTACTTCAATGAAACAGGTGATAAAGATAAGATCCTAACCATCGAACAATGGGGAGAAAATACCTGGAAAAGTATGGAAAGTGCTTTTGCCGGTTGCAGTAACCTGACTTACAATGCAGCTGACATACCTGATCTGACTCAGGTCACCGATCTGTCTCGCATGTTCAGAAGTGCTGTCGTATTTGATGGTGCTATCGGAAACTGGGATGTGAGTAATGTGACCGATATCTCAGAGATGTTTACCAATGCAACTGCTTTCAATCAGGATATTGGAGCCTGGGATGTGAGTAGTGTGACTGTAGCAGATAATGTGTTTTTTCTAGCCAAATCTTTTAATCAAGATATTGGTACCTGGGATGTAAGTCAGGTAACGAATATGACTGGCATGTTTTCCCAGGCTACGGCATTCAACCAGGACATTGGAAATTGGGATGTAGGTCAGGTGACCTCCATGTCTGCCATGTTCGGTAATGCCTATCATTCAATCAGGATATTGGCAATTGGGATTTGAGCAGCGTTACCACTACGGCTTTTATGTTTGAGGGCACGCCGTTTGATCAGGACATTAGCGCCTGGAACATGAGTGGGGTGACTAATACCTCGGTTATGTTCAATAATGCTTCAGCCTTTGATCAGGACCTTTCCAACTGGGATGTGAACAATGTAACCAATATGGCATTGATGTTTCGAAATGCCACATCGTTTGATCAAAGCCTGGGTAGCTGGGATGTTAGCAGCGTTACCAGTATGGCGGATATGCTCAGTAGCAGTGCATTATCTACCGATCACTATGACAAGACGCTAATAGACTGGGCGTCATTACCTACTATTCAATCCAATGTTGCATTGGGTGCACAAGGTCTAACGTATTGCGCTTCGGAGGCAGCGCGAAACCAGCTCATCTCGAACAGTGGATGGGTAATTTCCGGGGATGTTCTGGTAGTATGTGCAGAGATCATGGTGACCGATAGCAATGAAAATGAAGTGACTGCGGGGCAAACCCAAGCACTCGATTTAGGGAACACGGATGAGGGAATTGACCTTCAATCCACCTTTACGATCCATAACATTGGAGATGGACCTTTAGGTATTACAGAGATCACCGCAGAGGGTTCCGGATTTACTTTGGTGAGTGAGATCCCTGAGAAGATAAATTCAGGAGCAGTGGAGGAGTTAATGATACAACTTGATGCTACTATTGTTGGGGATTTTAGCGGGACTATCACCATCAAAAGCAACGATGAAGATGAGTCCATCTTCCAATTCCCGGTGATAGGTCAGGTGGATCAGGCACTAGGTTTTTCCACTGTGGAGATTTTCAATATATATCCTAACCCTGCTAAAGAAAGGCTTTCAATATCATTCCGAGATAGGTCTAATAGACCAGATAAGATATCCATTCTTTCCCCGGAAGGGAGGGTATTGTCAGAATGGGAAAATATAGATGTGTCAAAGACGCTGGATTTACCAGTTGGTCAATTGCGTGAGGGGCTTTACTTCCTAAGCCTTAAAAAAGGTAAAACTCAACAGGTCTTTAGATTCATCAAAAGATAGGCGGTCTCTTCTGAATTAGTTTAGAAGGGGAGGAGGCGGCTCTTCGGGTCGCCTTTTTTATGGACTTGTTCTAGCTTTAATAACATGAAAAGAATACATCTGTTTGAATTCGAAGACCTGAAATGGTTTCCCGGATCGCTGCGAAACTATGGTACGGATTTTTTGCAATTTTTGTCTAATAAAACAAAGATGTATGAGCCAATAGTACCGATTCTGAGGCAGCTATTGGACTCCTCTTCGAAGAAGCAGATAATAGATTTGGCCTCTGGCGGTGGTGGGGGTCTCATCAGACTTAATAACGAGCTTAAGAAGTCACACCCGGACCTACTAATAGTGCTTACAGACCTATATCCCAATTGGTCCGCTTTCCAATATGCACAATCCCAGGCAGATAACTTTGAGATATATGAAAAGCCGGTAGACGCGAGGCATGTTCCACAACAACTCCAGGGAATCCGGACATTGTTCTTATCACTACACCACTTAAAAAGAAAGGATGCTATACAAGTCTTGCAAAATGCCGTGAAGGCTGAAGAACCAATAGCTGCTTTCGAGGCACAGGAAAGAAGCCTGCCAAGCTTACTGGCGATGTTCTTTTCTCCTTTGACAGTCCTGCTGACCACACCTTTCATCAGGCCTTTCAAAATCGGAAGGATGGTATTTACTTACCTTGTACCTGTCGTTCCGGTTTTTGTGTGGTGGGACGGACTGGTTTCCTGCCTTCGTACCTACTCTGTTTCAGAGATGAACGAATTGATCAGACAAGTCCCTGGCATGGATCGATACCAATGGAAGGTAGACCGGATCAAATCCGGGCCAGGTGTGATTCTTTATTTGACAGGAGTCCAAGCAGCCTGAATAATCTGGTACTAAAAAGATAATCGTACCACAGCGTTGACAAATCACCTCCAGATGTATGGACGATCGTTTGTTCATTTTCCTGCAATCTGTTTAATTTGAGTACTTTCTCAATTTAACTCGCCAAAAGCCAGCTCAATGAAAATATGTATTGCACTCCTCATCTCATGCTTTTATGCTTTATCAGCATTTCCCCAACTCAGTGGAGAAATAAAGGCAGGCCCAATGATCAAACATACTTTTGATCTGGCTTGGGCCGACATCGAACCTATCGGCCACGACGACGAAGGGGTGTGTTATGTAGCTTTTCCTTATAGCAGATTTGTTAGAGCGATGGGAGGAAGCGACTACTATCTGATCAAAGTATCCAAAGAGTTGGAGTTGGACCTGTCCCAGTTGATTGACTTTGCCTTCAATGGACAGGAGACTGCGTATGGGTTTGTCTTGAAGTGGAATGACCAACATTTCTTGTTCACCTCTCATCATGATGAGGTATCTGGGAAAGTGAAGCTTTTGGCACAGGAAATTGACCTGGTTCGACTGACTTTGGGTCCACATCAGGAAATCACTACTCTTGATGCAAACTCGAGAAAATTCAAGACAGCCTCGTTTGATTACAAGCTTTCCGAAGATCACTCCAAATTATTATTGACCTACAACCTCGCGGATAAGGATCAATCACTGGTAGGATTTGAATATGATGTTTTTGAACCAGGGTTTAAGAGGATAGCCTCCTGGAATGGCAATCTGGATATGTCTGACGGGGTATACTTCTTTGATGAATTTGCCGTGAGCAATTCGGGTCGTGTTTACTTACTGTCCAGGTATTTTGAAACTAAAAAAGACGTCCGGCAAAATGTCTCTTTCAAAAAAAGTTTTTTCCTTTCCGGTACCCGAGCGGTGGAGACGGAAGCGAACTATGAAACACGGATAGTCAAGTTTGGCAAAGGGGATCAAAAAGAAAAGATTTTTGCTGTAGAGATTACGGCTGGTTTTTTGACCACGGCTGTGTTCAGTGTTGAAGATCAAATATTAGTGGGTGGTTTTTATAGTAGGCAAGGCAGCACGTTGCCAATCGGGGCTGTTTTTGTTTCCTTAGACCCTGTCTCCGGCGAAGTGCTGCATCAAAGTGCAAAAGAATTTGGGGACTTGTTTGCACTTCCTAGCAATACTTCGGGTAAGGTTGGTTCTGAAGAACTGCTACGTAACTATAGATTTCTCATGAAGGACCTGTACAAACGTGAAAATGGAGGATACTTGATTCTTGGAGAGCGACTCGTCACACAGACCAAGACTTCCAACTCCGGTGGCGTCGTTTCTACCACTACGTTTTACCAAAACGATGATATTGCTGCAGTTGAAGTGTCCAAAAAGGGTGATGTAAATGCAGTGCATAAGATAGAAAAGAGTCAGCAAACCACAGATCTGGGCTACTTCCTGTCCTCCTATTTTTTCTCGGAACAAAACGGCAACCTTCATTTTCTCTTTACCAATTTGGGTAAGAAAAATGCCAATATGATGGGGACCCTACGGGGAACAACTACCGTCATGGTTACCATTGACGAGTCAGGTAATCAAGATAGAAAAGATGTCTTTAACGCAGAGGAAACCAGTGTAACGCTTTTGGCTCAGGATGCATACCAAATGTCTCCTGGTGTCGTCATCCTCAATGCGAAAAAGAGTAACCGATTTAGTAGATTTTTGAAACTAAATTGAAACGACTAAGCACTTGAAAAATTAACCTAACCAGTTACTAATGAAATACAGAAGACTCACCACCGATGAGTTGGAGGCGCTGGAAAAAGAATTTGTAGAGTATCTGGTAGTTAATGGGATCACTGCTGATGAATGGGAGCGTCTCAAGGAAGAGGAAAATGACAAAGCTGAGCAGATTCTTGAGCTTTTTAGCGATGTGGTTTTTGAAGGGATCATGCGCAAGGTACAGTTTCTAGAATACCGTTCTGTTCGTGAAATAAGAACTTTTCAGTGCCTACCTGATAAACTGATTTATGCAGGTTTGGTGGCTAAAGAGGGTTCAGAAGTAGATTTTACTCAGTCCAAGGAGATCAATAAGACACAAGATATCAGCATTCAAACATCTGAAAAACCTTATCACAAAGAAAGAGAACTGGAACTCTTCGAGATGACTAACCAGGGCTGCGAAATCAGCGATGGCACCTGGTTCAAAAAAATCATGCTGGCGAGGGTGAGCGAAAGGGACTAATTCCGGTGTCCGAGTACCTGTATTGAACGCCAATGCATTATCTACTAAAAAGAAGTAGAAATCATAAAGCGTACTTGACACGATTAAACATTTTTGTTTACTTTAGGCACAACTTTTTAAACACCAGTCTCGCCAATGTCCAACGAAGAGATCCGTACATCGGCGCCTGGTCGATACCATTTTATAAACGTATACCTATATCCCCTTGATTGGTAGGAGCTCGGTAGCAGACTCCAATGGCCTGCAGACCCAATATGAATATGAGCCCAATGGTCGATTACAAGCTGTCAGGGATCACAGAGCTCACGTCGTGGCGCTATACAAGTGCAACTATCGCTAATTCTATCCTTTTGCATCAAATTTTTTACGTCACGAACAACAAAAATGATGAAATCAACAATCATTACTTCTCTTTTCAACAAAATAACTAAGATGAACCGTTCAGTGCTGAAAATCCTATTTTTCAAAGTTATATGGATTGGATTCTATTTAGGTGCCAAAGCACAACCGATGATTTCGGAGGCCGCGACGAACGTGACGACTACTTCATTTCAAGCGAACTGGGAAGCCTATCCGGGAGCTCCATCAACGCAGAGTTATGTATTGGATGTGGCGACAAACAGTAGCTTTACCAATAAAGTTACAGGCTACGATGAAAAATACCTGTCGAGCAACAGCATCACCGCTTACCAGGTTAGCGGACTGGAACCTGGGAAGACCTACTACTACCGGGTCAAGCTGATATTTTATCCCCCCCACGAAAGCCCATACTCATCCACAATCATAGTACAAACAACCCCATTACCGGTACCGAACCCCAACCATAGTTCGATTACTGATGATTCCTTTGTGCTGAGCTGGTCAGCCTTGAGTGGGATCACCAGCTATAGAGTAGAGGTCAACTATAGCTCTAGCTTTCCCTCGGGAGGTAGGGTGCCCGGCTACAACAATTTAACACTCTCCGGAACAAGCCTGACCGTAGATGACCAGGCGGTGATAACTCCCGATACCGAATACCACTACCGGGTAAAGGCAGAGAACAGTGAAGGGCAATCAGCCTACTCCGCAGGGAAGTCTCTAGTGACCAAACCCTTTACCCCAACGGTAAACAACGCGAGTAGCATAGGCACGACGAGCTTTACAGTAAGTTGGAGTAGCAGTGGTTCGACATCGAACTACTATTTGGATGTAGCGACCAATAGTAGTTTCACTAACAAGATAACCGGTTATAACAATAAGAGTTTCAGTGGAAGTACAACTTCGCATCAGGTACTGAATCTAACTGCGGGCACCCGTTACTACTATAGAGTAAGGAAGAAAAGTCCGAACAACCCACACTATTCGGTCTACTCAAGCAGCAAGAACAGCTGGACCAAGCCGAATGCCCCGAACCCAAGCAGCACAAATGTAGCCACGGCAAGTTTCACCTTGAGCTGGCCAGCGGTAAGCGGAGCGACCGGTTATGAAGTAGATGTCAACTACGATGCAAGCTTCAACACAAATGCCTATGTGAGTGGTTATCAAAACAAACAAGTGAGTGGGACGAGTGTGAATGTGACAGGGATAAGCACAGGGACAAAAGTATACTATCGGGTGAGAGCCAAGAACAGTGGAGGTACCTCCTCTTCCTCTACTACAAAAGACGTCACCACCAAACCAGTGGCTCCAGTAGCATTACAAGAAGACACCAAGACCTCAAGTTCCTTCCGAGCGAGGTGGAATAGTGTAACCGGAGCTACCAGCTATCGATTGGATGTATCTACCAATAGCAACTTTACTAATAAGCTACCCGGCTATGACAACAAGACAATTAATGGAACTAATCATACAATTCCCGGTCTTACCCAAAACGTGACTTATTACTACCGAGTTAGAGCCTTAGGAACTGGAGGAGCTTCATCGAACTCTAATGTTATCACCGCAAATACTATGCTGGCTGCCCCAATTACGCAGAGCGCGACAGGGATCACCAAAGATCAGTTTACCGCCCGATGGAACAGTGTCAATGGCGCGACAGACTACCTGCTTACCGTAGTCAACACGAGTACAAGTACCCCAGTACTGACGGGTTCCCCGGTTGGAAATGTAACCAGTAAAACGATGAGTGGCTTATCCGCCAATGACGACTACATCTACTTTGTCAAATCGAAGAACAGTCAGAGCACCTCAGTGAGTTCATCGACCGTGAATGTACGTACTGCCCCTACGACTCCAACGGTAAACAACGCGAGTAGCATAGGCGCGACGAGCTTTACAGTAAGTTGGAGTAGCAGTGGTTCGACATCGAACTACTATTT
>JAHCMJ010000104.1 GCA_019192485.1 Cyclobacteriaceae bacterium HetDA_MAG_MS6
CCCCTCACTATTGTGATCGGGTGCACGGATCTCGAGGTGGAAGAGAAAGATTCAGTATTGATCGAAGATGCGAGTGGTGAATTCACTGGCGTAGACCCGCTTGTCGGGATTAATAATGGCTATCAGGACATGAATTTTGCCTGGGGAGAGCAAGCCCGTATGTATGCTCTAGCGGAACATCCATCAGATGAGTTGATGGGTCCTACCAGAGGTACTGACTGGGGTGATAATGGAGTATGGAGAACCCTAGCTCAGCATACCTGGTCACCTGATCACCTTTACATTAGGAATTCCTGGAATGACCTGAATCAACGGGTGTTTAACCTAAATCAGGTGTTGCATCCAGCTTCTAATGCAAATGACCTGCAAATAGCCGAGGGTAGATTTCTTAGGGCCTGGCACATGTATTGGATACTTGATTTCTTTGGCCAGATTCCCTTTAGAGATGCGGATGATCCTGTTGATGAGGATCCAGTGGTTTTAACGGCACAACAGGCTTATGATTTTATCATGGCTGATATTGATGCTGCGATTCCAAATCTTCCATCAAGTGGGCCAGGTAAGGCTAATACAGAAGTTGCTTCCCAAGCCGCTGCCAGATTCTTGAAAGCTAAAATGTTACTGAACAAAGCAGTATTTCTGGGAGGAGAGCATGCGGCAGCGGATATGACTGAAGTGATCTCGTTGGTTGATGCTATCAATGGAGATGGTTTTGAGCTTGACGGTCCCTACTTTGATATCTTCACAGGAAAAGATGCGACCAATACGGAACCTATATTCTGGATAGATGCTTCTGTTGGTAACAGAATGTGGAGTGGACTTCATTACAATCAGGTGACCAGAACCAATACTGGAGGAGGCTGGAATGGATTCACTACGACCGCAGAATTTTATGACTCTTTTGAGGGCGATCCAGACATAAATGTACCTGGTAGTGGCCAAGAAGAGAGAAGAGGCTATGTTACAACTGATGGATCTGATTTTGGTATCGGATATGGTTTCCTGATAGGTCAGCAGTATGATTCAACGGGTGCCGCCCTTAATGATCGCCCGGGTAATCCGCTTGTTTTCACAAAAGAGCTTCCTGGCTTGGCTGGTAACAATGAAAGAACAGGGATCAGGATGATCAAGTATCACCCTGTAAATGGAGACTTTAATGGTTACCAAATCCTTTTCAGATACGCCGACGCTCATTTGATGAAAGCCGAAGCTATTTTGAGAGGAGGCACGGGTTCTTCAGAGTCAGCACTTGATCTAGTCAATGAATTGAGAGCTTTGCGTGATGCTGAAGCAAGAACTGCTGTTGATTTGACGGAATTATTGGCCGAAAGAGGACGTGAATTATATATTGAGGGATGGAGAAGAAATGACCAAATCAGGTTCGGAACATTCACTTCTACGTGGACTTTCAAAGATGTTGTAGAAGATTTCAGAAAACTGTTCCCAATTCCTGATCAGGCATTGGCAACAAACCCTAATCTGCAGCAAAACCCTGGATATTAATTAATTCGAGTTCATTTCGAAATAAAAAAGGTAGCCTAACTTTAGGCTACCTTTTTTTGATTAATAGTCATCCTGGTATCTTGGTAAAAGGAGTTTTGGTTAGCCGTACAATTCTCCGAATAATTTTGGACAGCTCGGGTAGTCTACTTTTTTATCAATGTTTTGAGTTTCTTTTGAGATTATCCTTTTTTGATATGAAAATTTATCCCATTTCTCTGCTGGTATTGGTTATGGCCTGCAATACACCAGATCAACCACTTTTCACCCAACCTCAAGACACTGGCATTGACTTTCAAAACACGCTTGCCAACGAGAAGGGGTTTGATGTATTCAGGTATCGTAACTACTACAACGGAGGTGGCGTGGCCATTGGAGACGTAAATAATGATGGTCTTTCAGATGTATACTTCACTTCTAATCAGGAGAGTAACCGGCTTTATCTGAATAAGGGTGAATTCACTTTTGACGACGTCACTGAGAAAGCACTGGTAGCCGGTGAGAAGCCATGGAGTACTGGTGTCGCTATGGCTGACATCAACGGAGATGGCTGGCTGGATATCTATGTCTGCAATTCAGGCGACCCCAAGGGAGATAACAGGGATAATGAACTATTTATCAATAATCAGGACGAGACATTTACAGAAAGTGCTGAAAGTTATGGTCTTAATGATCAGGGATTTTCTACTCATGCTGCTTTTTTTGATTTTGATCATGATGGGGACTTGGACTGCTACCTGCTCAACAACTCATTTAGGCCAGTTTCCAGCCTACCCATAGAGAACACTCGTGACCAACGCGATCGTCATGGGGGGGATAAGTTTTATCTGAACGATGATGGCAAATTCATAGACGTTAGTGATCAGGTAGGGGTTTTTGGTAGTGTGATTGGGTTTGGGCTTGGGATTACCCTTATGGACATTAATGAAGATTATTGGACAGATATCTACGTCAGTAATGATTTTTTCGAAAGAGATTATTTATATATCAATCAGGGCGGAAAGCATTTTACAGAGGAGCTGGAGAAATACTTTGATCAGATCAGTGTGTTTTCGATGGGAGCAGATGCAGCAGATCTTAACAATGATGGTCTTGAGGAGGTGTTTGTGACAGATATGCTACCACCCGACTACAAGCGTTTGAAGCAAACAACCAGTTTCGATTCATGGGATCTTCAGCAGCTGAAGTTTTCGAGAGGTTTTTATCACCAATACATGAAGAATACTATGCAGCTTAATAATGGTGATGGCTCATTTTCTGAGGTTGGTAGGTTGATGGGAGTGGATGCCACTGATTGGAGCTGGGGGACTTTGTTGTTCGATATGGACAATGACGGACTAAAAGACATCTATATTACCAACGGCATCTACAAAGACGTGACAGATCAGGACTTTATAGCCTACTTTTCATCTGAAGAAAACATGAAAAAGGCTAAGGGGAATGTTGAGGAGGCTTTCAGTGATTTTGATAAAAGAATGCCATCAACTCCACTAGCGAATTATGCTTTCAAGCTTGATAGTATTGGGAAATATCAAAACGTTGCCGACGTGTGGGGCTTAGCCAAACCTTCATTTTCAAATGGCGCAGCCTACGGTGATCTGGATAATGATGGTGACCTTGATGTGGTGGTCAATAATATCAATCAGCCTGCCTCCGTATATCTAAATCATGCAGAAGAAATTGGACATCACTTTCTACGATTGAAGTTAACTGGAAAGGATCAAAACCCGTTTGCTATTGGTGCCGAGGTCAAAGCTGTGGTTGGAGATCAAATAATTACCTATCATCACTATCCGACCAGGGGGTTCCAATCATCAATGGACTACGTGATCACCCTGGGTCTGGGGGCTTCAGAAAAGATTGACCGTCTGGAGATTCGATGGGATGAGCAGTGGGTGACTGCGCTGGCCAATATTTCGGCCGATACAACCTTGGTGCTTTCTGTTAGTGATGCGGAGCATACCTCTATCCGGATTAGTGAGCCAAAGTCTTATTTCAAAAAGCTATCTACGAAAATTACTCACCTTGAAAATCAATTTGTTGACTTTGATAGAGAGCGGTTGATTTACCAGGGACTTTCGAAAGAGGGTCCATGTCTTGCCAAGGCAGACTTAAATGCTGACGGTCTGGATGACTTCTATTTTGGAGGAGCTAAAAACTCACCGGGTAAAATTTATCTAAATACCGGAGCAGATCAATTTGTCGAACAATTCAGTTTTGATGGTGAGGCAAGTTCAGAAGACGTCGATGCTGTTTTTTTTGATGCCGACGCTGATGGGGATCAAGACCTTTATGTCGTTAGCGGAGGCAATGACAGTTTCAATCAGGATGACTACCTGGATAGACTATACATCAATATAGGGACCACCCGCAAGCCTGTTTTCCAGCGAGTTGCTTTGCCACTGCCTCCTGCTTCAGGTGCTTGTGTGAGCCCGGGAGATATGGATGGCGATGGAGATATAGACTTGTTTATCGGAACACGCTCGATACCAGGTAAGTATGGCAAACCAGCATCTAGTTATCTATTGGAAAATGACGGAAAGGGAGGCTTTCAGGATGTGTCGGGCAAGTACATGAATCAACTGTCTGCATTTGGCATGGTGACCGATGCCATCTGGTTAGACTATGATCAGGATAAAGATCAAGACCTGGTCGTTGTAGGAGATTGGATGGCCATTACTCTTTTCGAAAACAAGGGCAACTTCTTCCAAAGAAAATTTAATATACCGGGTTTAGAGGACACAGAAGGGTGGTGGAGAAGTGTAACCGTAGCAGACATTAATCAAGATGGCTTGCTGGATATAGTGGCAGGCAACCTTGGGTTGAATTCAAAATTTAAAGCTTCTCCTGATCAGCCTATTAAGTTATTTCTAGGTGACTATGATGAGAATGGTACTCAGGATCACATCTATACTTTTTACCAGGACGGTAAGTACATTCCATATCATTTGAGATCGGATCTTGCCATGCAGCTGACGATGATCAAAAAGAAATACCCTGATTTCAAGTCCTATGCTGATCAATCCATTTCTGATATTTTCGGTGAAGAGATGTTGAGCAACACCCTACAGCTCGCAGCCAAGCGATTGGAGTCAATGGCATTTGTCAATGCAGGAAATGGCTCATTTACTCCGGTAGTTCTTCCTCTTAAGTCTCAGGTATCTCCGATTTACAAAATGGCAACTGTAGATATTGAGAAAGATGGAAGTCCTGAATTGCTGGCTATGGGTAACTTTTTAGGAACTAAGCCCGAGGAGGGCATTTACGATGCTAATCACGGGCTGCTTATGTCAGTTGGTAATAAATTGACTGTTATTGCGCCGCAACTCACCGGACTACTAGTTCGGGGTGACGTTCGCGATTTTGAGATACTTCAGGGCAAAAATGCCAGGCTACTATTAATAGGAAAGAACAATGACTATGCAGAGATCTATTCTTTCTAATTGGATGTTCCTTTTGGTAGGAGGATTGTTGTTGACCTCCTGTATCGGGGATAAGAGGTTTTCTAAGCTTTCAGCCAGTAAAACAGGGATTGCATTTACTAATGAACTCAAGGCTACAGCAGACCTTAACATTATTAACTACCTATACTTTTTCAATGGTGGCGGAGTAGGAGCTGGAGATTTAAATGGTGATGGACTCCAGGATTTAGTGTTTGTTTCCAATCAAGGAGAAAATGCAGTATATCTTAATAAAGGAGAGTTGAAATTCCAGGGCATCTCCTACGTACTAGGGATAGATAACAGAGAGATGAAATGGTCCACGGGAATAGCCATTGCCGTTGTCAACGGAGATGGGAGACTAGACCTCTATATTTCAGAAGTGGGTAGCTATCTGAAAATAGAAGGAGAAAACAAACTCTTTATTAACACCGGCAACGATAAGGAGGGTATCCCCATTTTTGAGGAGCAGGCTAAAAAATATGGCTTGGATCTCGTCGGATTTGGAACGCAGGCGGTCTTTTTTGATTATGACCTGGATAATGATCTGGACATGTATATGCTCAATCATTCTGTCCATTCAAATGGCACCTTCAAAAGGTCAGATATTCGAACAGAATCGCATCCTTTGGCAGGTGATCGCCTGATGCGAAATGATGGAGAAAGATTCACCGATGTGACTAGCAAGTCAGGCATTTACAATTCTGCTCTTGGCTATGGACTAGGTATAGGGATCAGCGATGTCAACCAGGATGGTTGGCCTGATATCTATGTGGGAAACGATTTTCACGAAAATGACTACCTCTACCTCAATCAAGGAGATGGCACTTTCAAGGAGTCTCTAGGGGAGATGATCAAACATACAAGCCGATTTTCAATGGGGAATGACCTTGCCGATATTAACAATGACGGGCTGATTGACATATTGTCTTTGGATATGTTACCACGTGATTATGAAAAACTGAAAAGTTCAGCCGGTGAGGACCCTTACGATATCTATCAATACAAGCTAAAATATGGCTACCATGATCAGCATTCACGCAACACACTCCAGCTTAACCGAGGTAACGGTAAATTTAGTGAGATTGGCCTATCGGCTGGCGTTTCGGCTACAGATTGGAGTTGGTCCGGATTGATGGCAGATTTTGATCTCGATGGATTCAATGATATGTTCATTGCCAATGGGATCATTGGACGAACAAACGATCTTGACTACATCAATTTCATCTCCAACGAAGTCAACCAGCAACGGCTAGCCGGTGATCTAACAGAAAAGGATTTGTCACTTACCAATAAGATGCCTGTTGTTGAGGTTCCTAATTATGCTTTTAGGAATAATAGGGAGCTGGGATTTGAAAGCGTATCAATGGCTTGGGGATTTGAACAAAAGTCATTCTCAAACGGAGCTGTTTATGTTGATTTAGACAATGACGGTGACCTGGAGATTGTCACAAATAACATCAATGAGCCAGCATTTATTTTTAAAAACAATACCAGAGAAAGAGTGCCAGAGGCACATTTTCTGACCGTGAGATTTGAGGGTCCTCCCAGCAACCCTTGGGGCGTTGGGGCCAGAGTAGAGTTGACATTGTCAGATGACTCCAATCTCGTAAGAGAGCTTTTCCCGGTAAGAGGTTATCAGTCTACTCAACCCCATGAGTTGTATTTTGGTCTGGATTCGCTAACAAAAGCGGATTTAAAAGTAACCTGGCCAGATGGTCGTGTGGAGAAGCTTTCAAATGTTGAATCCGACCAGACGATTTACTTGTCTTACACCAAAGCTAAAGCAGATGTGATAGAAAATTCGGAGGCACAATTGCACCCCTTTCAAGAGTCATGGGAGATGGGATTTGAGCACAAAGAGAATAACTTCATTGAATTTCACAGGGAAAGCCTAATTCCCGGAATGCTCTCGGCAGAGGGTCCGGCTTTTGCGCAGGGTGATGTGAATGAGGATGGTTTGATCGATTATTTCTTTGGAGGAGCTAAAAATCAGCCCTCATATTTTTACCTGCAACTCCCTGGAAAGAAGTTTGAAATCAAGAAATTGGATGATGATATTCGGTATGAAGATGTGTCTGCAGTTTTCGTCGATCACGATAAGGATGGAGATTTGGACCTGGTCATTGGATCTGGAGGCAACGAGTTTTCAGGAGAATCTCCGTTTTCGGAGTTGAGGCTTTATCAAAATGTTTCAGGTACTTTTTTTAGGGATACATCAGCTATTGAGAGCATATTCCTCAATACTTCAATCGTAGCACCAGCAGATTATGATCTTGATGGAGATTTTGATCTGTTTGTAGGGGCGAGGTCAGTTCCCTGGAAGTATGGCTTTGTCCCGGAAAGCTACTTCTTGAAAAATGAAAATGGAGTCTTCCAAAAGGATCAAGAACTCACCGCTCAATTTGGGAAAATATTAGGGATGGTCACGGATGCGAAGTGGGCCCATATCGATGGCAATAGAAAACCGGATCTGGTAGTGGCTTCTGACTGGTCGACCATCAAGGTCGTGTATCAGGATAATGATGGCTTTTCTTTAACTAATTTGATGGGTTCAGAAGGTCTATGGAATTGCGTGGAGGTAGGTGATTTTGATGCCGATGGCAAATTGGATATTGTGGCCGGAAACCTGGGCTCGAACTCTAAGCTTGCAGTATCCGATGGCGAGATACTGCGATTGTATGTCAATGATTTTGATGATAATGGGTCAGTAGAGCAAATCATGGTCATTGAAAAAGAAGGTAGGGAGGAACTTTTCACTACCAAAGATGAATTGGTCAAGCAACTTAATTTCATCAAAAAGAAATATGTCGACTATGCATCTTTTGCACAAGCACACCTTCATGAAATTCTGCCTCCAGAGAAGCTAAACGCTGCCATTAAATACGAAGTGAGGGATACGCGATCTTCCATTTTTTTCCAGGAGCACAACGGAGACTTTAGTCGAATTCCTTTGGCCAACGAAGCACAATTTTCGTCTATTCAAGCAATTAATGTACGAGATTTTAACTTTGATGGATTACCGGATATTATGGCCGCTGGCAACTACTCCCGAGCAAGTATTCAGCGCGGAAAATATGATGCTTCCTATGGAGAAGTTTTGATGAACTGGACAAACAGAGAGATGAAGTATATTCCTAATGCCACACATGGACTGTACCTAGATGGAGAGATCAGACACTTGGCATTCACTAATATTGATCGGACAAATGCGCTGATAGTGGTGAAAAATGATGCCCCTGTACAAGTTTTTAGATTTGGTTTATAAGTAAATTTGAATTCTATTTTTTAGGTGCTAATATGATGAAAAAACTTAGCCTTCTTCCAATTTTACTAGTCTGCCTTAGTTGCGAACCTGATCTAAGGTATCAAAAAATACTTGCCGACCCGGAGACCTACCAGTCTGCCATGAAGCGACTTACAGATATAATCGTTTACGATATTTTTTCACCACCGGTAGCATCCAGGGTTTATGTCTATCCCAATATCGCAGCTTATGAGGTAGCAAGACACAGTTCACCTGAGAAATATGCCTCTCTGTCAGGTCAATTGGCGGATTTGACGGAAACTCCCACTCCAGGTGATCTCGTAGATATCAACCTGGCTAGTTTACACGCATTTCTGACGGTGGGAAAGGCGTTAATTTTCTCAGAAGAAAAAATAGATAACTATGCCAATGCATTCTATCAGAAATTGACTGATCATGGCCTGCCGAGCTCCGTCAAGAGCGAATCGCTGGCTTTTGGTGAGCAAGTAGCGAGTCATATCCTCAAATGGACCGATGGAGATATGTACAAACAGACCAGGACGTATCCTAAATACACTGTCAGGTCGGAGCAGGCCTATTGGAAACCAACACCTCCGGACTACATGGAAGGCATCGAGCCACATTGGAGGGAGATCAGAACCTTGGTTTTAGACTCTGCTGAACAGTATCCGCCAATCCCTCCGCTACCATTTGATATGACGTCCGGCTCTACTTTCCATACCCAACTAATGGAAGTTTATGACATTGGCAAAAGTCTAGATCAAGAACAGACCGAAATAGCTGAGTTCTGGGATTGCAATCCTTACGTTTCTCACCATCGAGGTCATGCCATGTTTGCCACAAAGAAAATTACCCCAGGCGGGCATTGGATGGGCATCACGGCTATAGCCACTCGACAGGCCGAGAGCTCCTTTGATGAGACCGTGGAAGCCTACGCGCGTACCTCTATCGCGTTGTTCGATGCATTTATTAGCTGCTGGGATGAGAAGTGGAAAAGTTTGATGGTTCGTCCTGAGACATTGATCAATGAACATCTCGATGAGGATTGGCTACCGCTGCTCCAGACTCCTCCTTTCCCTGAGTATACTAGCGGACACAGTGTTATCTCCCGGGCCGCTGCTGTGACGTTGACGGATATCTTTGGAGATGACTTTAGTTTCAACGACACCACGGAGGTCGAGTATGGGCTAACCGAACGGAAGTTCAACTCATTTATGCATGCATCGGAGGAGGCCGCTATTAGTAGGCTTTACGGCGGGATCCATTATATGATGGCTATTGAAAATGGAGTGGATCAAGGTCAGAAAGTAGGCGAACATATAGTGAGAAATCTTAAAACACGTCGGTAAACGATAGCTGATAAGTAAAATACTTTCATGAAAAAGCTAAATGACATCTTTGCCGGTATACTAATCATTACGCTGCTTCATGCGTGCGATGAGCAAGGCCAGGAAACATCATCTTCCAAGTATTATGAACCATGGAATGACCTGGGACCTCTTTTCCATGATGTGCAGATGGCAGGGATATTCGAGGATTCGAAAACATTTGTTGATTGCGTTCCAAAATCTTCACCTCAGCAGATTGCAAAATCGTATGAGGGGATTAGAAAAAAACCGGAATTTAATTTAGAGGTCTTTGTGAAAGAAAATTTTGAGGTTCCGCAGGAACCTCAAAAAGTAACTGTTGATACCGATAGACCCTTAAATGATCACTTGGTTAGCTTATGGGATGGTCTTACCAGATCAACGCAGCAGTCTGCTAAGTATTCTACCTTAATTGAATTGCCTAATCGATATGTGGTGCCAGGCGGTCGGTTTAGAGAGATTTACTATTGGGATAGTTATTTTACCATGATTGGGCTTGGTGCATCGGGTAGATTAGACCTTGTCGAGTCGATGCTAGATAATTTTGCCTACCTCATTGATACTATCGGCTTTATCCCGAATGGAAACAGGACTTACTATTTGGGTAGGAGTCAACCCCCTTACTTTTCGTCGATGGTCAATACTTATATTCAGCATACCTCTTTAGAAAAAGGGCTAAAATACCTGAATGCCATTCAAAAGGAGTACAACTTCTGGATGGATGGGGCAGAATCACTTACACCAAGCAATCCAGAAGGCAAAAGAGTCATCTTGTACAAAGGGTTTATTCTCAACCGGTATTGGGATCAGTTTGATACGCCGAGACCCGAGTCTTATAGAGAGGATATTGAGTTGGCGCGGGACTTGCCGGAAGCAGAACAAAAGCAGCTCTATCGAAATTTAAGAGCTGCAGCTGAATCAGGCTGGGATTTTAGTGCCAGGTGGTTTGAGACTGAGGAGTTTATTTCCATTCGTACCACTGAAATATTACCTGTAGACCTCAATTGTCTACTTTATGCTATGGAAATAGCCTTGAGTGTACTTTATGAGGCTCAAGGAGATATAGATCTCGCGCAACACTACCAAAAGAAGGTAGAGGTCAGGCGGAAATGTATAAACCAGTTTTTTTGGAATGACTCAACTGGTTCATATCAGGATGTACTCTGGAGGTCTGAAACACACACGGGAAAAATCACTGCCGCAGGAGTTGCGCCTCTTTACTTCAAGGCAGCAACCGATGCGATGGCTAAGAAGCAAGCTAGAGCCATTTCACAACATTTGCTTGATGACGGAGGGATAGTAACTACACCAACAACCTCCGGCCAGCAATGGGACGCTCCAAATGGATGGGCGCCTTTGCAGTGGCTTACTGTTCGTGGACTTGAGCATTACGATGAGGAAGAATTGGCCCAAACCATAAAACACCGTTGGCTCCAGGTCAACGAAAAAGTTTACAAAAACACCGGCAAAATGATGGAAAAGTACAACGTCTCGGATACCACACTTCTGGCTGGCGGTGGCGAGTATCCAACTCAGGATGGATTTGGGTGGTCTAACGGCGTCGTTCTAGGGTTGACAAACGAGCCGGCGCGTTACTAGTTTGCTTTAAGAATCCATCGAGCAAAGGTATCGATGCTATGGTAGATAGTGGATTAATGTAAACGAAGCTTGAAGTTTTTTGTGCTTTGGTTATAAAATTCCGCTGATCCTTTCTCCTCATTTTATAAACTTTTCATTTTCAAACGTTTGTATTGAAACCCCCTCAAAACACTTGGGTTTTCATGACCTGTTTTTGGCATTTTCTTATTAAAATAGAACCTCACTAATCCGAAAAAGAATGGAAAGTATTGGCTTGAGCAATATTGACTTCGTCATTATTGTGGTCTACCTGGTAGGTATCGTTTGGTATGGCATTAGAAAAGGTAAACAACAAAGTTCTGAAGAATATTTCCTTGCCGGCCGAGACATGACCTGGCCTATTGTCGGTATATCTTTGTTCGCAGCCAATATTGGAAGCAATACGTTAATTGGTCTTACCTCTGACGCATTTAATACTAACGTAGCCGTATACAATTACGAATGGATGGCAGCGGTGGTGCTAGTAATTTTTGCCATTTTCTTTCTGCCGTTTTACCTGAAATCAAAAGTGTATACCATGCCTGAGTTCCTGGAGCGTAGGTATGATTCCAGATCCAGATTTCTTTTCTCGGGCATTATGATCGTAGGTAATGTGATCATTGATACAGCTTCTGGATTATACGCTGGAAACTTAATCCTTAAGATCATTTTTCCAGAGGTTGAATCCTGGATCATTATCGCTTTCCTGGCTATGGCAGCTGCTGCCTATACCATTCCAGGTGGGTTGAGTTCGGTAGTGCATACAGAGGTGATTCAAGCCATCCTGTTAGTGTTCGGCTCAATACTCTTGACCTACTTTGCAATGGATCAAGTTGGTGGATGGCAAGGAATGTTGGATGGTCTCAATGCCATGAATGCTAAAGGCGAGATTGCAAAGTCCTCTTCCGAAGTTCTCAGTTTGATAAGACCTGCCACTGATGATCACATGCCGTGGACAGGATTGGTTTTGGGCGTTCCATTACTTGGGTTTTATTTCTGGGCCAACAACCAGTTTATGGTGCAGCGAGTGCTTTCTGCTAAAGATTTAGATCATGGCAGATGGGGTGCACTTTTCGCAGGACTTCTCAAGCTACCGGTCTTATTTTTTATGGTGATTCCAGGTGTGGCAGCGATTGTTCTGTTCTCTGACCTGGATATCTCATTCCTCAACTATATGGTGCCAGCAGAAGGAGGTCCTATACTCTGTCAGAACCTGGCAGATTGTCCAAATATGACTTACCCAGTACTTATTTATAAGCTATTGCCAACAGGCATACTGGGTTTGGTAATAGCAGGACTACTTGCAGCCATGTCGTCCAGTATTTCCGCTACGCTCAACTCTGCTTCGACTTTGATTACTATGGACTTCACGCAGAAGATCAACCCTAATCTGGAGAGTAAGAGCTTGGTAAGGGCTGGTCAAATTGCAACTGTAATATTGGTGATCCTGGCTGCTGCGTGGGCACCAATGATCGAAAGCTTCTCATCCCTTTGGGTGTATCTGCAGCAGATTTTAGGGTTTATTTCACCGCCAATTGTTGCGGCTTTTGTCGTCGGATTATTTAGTAGGAAGGCCAACGCTCAAGGTGGTTTCTGGAGCCTTGTCTTAGGGTATGCTTCAGTTCTTGGTTTCATTGTCTACTCTTTTGCCGTCTATGGAGGGATTGGTTATGAGGACAACCATATACATTTCCTCTATATCGTGCCAGCCCTATTTTTCTTGTGTATCCTCTTGAATATAGTCATCAGCGCGATGACCGGAGCTCCAGATGAACAGAAATTGAAGGGCATGATATGGACCAAGAAAATGTACCAGGAAGAAACAGCGGAATTGCAAGGCTTGCCATGGTACAAAAACTACAGGGTTCTGGCATTGATATTAATAGCCGTGACAGCCCTGATTGTGATCTGGTTTAGATAAGAAGGGATAGAGACAACGATGGCATACATTGTAGCACTAGATCAAGGCACCACCAGTTCGAGAGCCATACTCTTCAACGAGCATGGAGAGATGCTAGGCGTGCAACAAAAGGAATTTACGCAATACTTTCCCAAACCGGGTTGGGTTGAGCATGACCCCGCGGAGATCTGGAATACACAGCTCGAGGTGTTTAGATCGTTGCTGTCAGACCTAAATATTGCCCCGGGCCATATTGATACCATTGGGATCACTAATCAAAGAGAAACTACCTTGGTGTGGGAAGCTCAGACCGGTGAGCCCATCTATAATGCCATAGTCTGGCAGGATAAGCGAACTTCAGATTATTGTGAAACACTCAAGTCTAAAGACCTGGAGAACTCTGTTCGTGAAAAAACAGGACTAGTTATCGACTCCTATTTTTCAGGGACCAAGGTCAAGTGGATCCTAGATCAGGTCGATGGTGCCAGGGATCGTGCAAAAAGAGGAGAGCTTAGGTTTGGAACTATCGATACTTGGCTGATTTGGAAACTTACAGAGGGTAAATCGCATGTAACAGATTATACCAATGCATCTCGGACTTTGATGTATAATATCCGACAACTCGATTGGGATGATGATCTGCTGACTGAATTTGACATTGATCGATCGATGTTACCTGAGGTCAGACCGTCTTCTTCTCATTTCGGAGATTTTATGTATAAAGGGACAGCTATTCCTATCAGAGGTGTAGCAGGAGATCAACAGGCAGCCCTATTTGGTCAAGCTTGTTTCAGTCCGGGGGAGGCAAAAAACACCTATGGTACTGGTTGTTTCATGCTTATGAATATGGGGCATGAGCCTGTCGCTTCCAAAAATGGATTGCTAACCACA
>JAHCMJ010000105.1 GCA_019192485.1 Cyclobacteriaceae bacterium HetDA_MAG_MS6
TATCGGGTGATTCAGGGTCGGAGACCGAGCATGGACTACCTGAAAGGATTACACCCCTTACATTATCTTCTATTGCAGGAAAGTGATTATATGGATGGATTTCACAATAAACATTCAGTTCTCGAACTCGTCTGGCGATGAGTTGTGTGTACTGAGAACCAAAGTCCAGAATGAGGATTTTTTCTGACATGCGCACAAAATTAGTAGAATAAAAGTCAGTCTACCAGACAATTTGAATTTACCTGAAATTTCGTTTGATTAGCCGGCCTATTAGAAATGGAGAACAAAGAAAAAGTAAGATTACAAGAGTCCAAGGAGGGCAAAAACTGGAAAGAATGGGGACCCTATCTATCTGAAAGACAATGGGCTACAGTACGAGAGGATTACACAGAGCATGGGAATGCATGGGAGTCTGTTACCCATGACCACGCTCGCAGCAAGGCCTACAGATGGGGAGAAGATGGTATTGGCGGCTTCTGCAACAGTGATCAGCGTATTTGCTTTGCCTGGGCTTTTTGGAATGGTCAGGACACCATTTTAAAAGAACGATTATTCGGGCTGACGAGTCACGAAGGAAATCACGGGGAAGATGTCAAGGAATTGTACTACTACCTGGACAGTACGCCAACACACTCGTACATGAAGATGCTTTACAAGTATCCACAACAAGAGTTCCCCTACTCCATACTGGTTGATGAAAACATCAAACGAAAGAAATCGGAACGAGAATATGAAATCCTAGATACCGGTCTCTTCGAAAAGGACGAATATTTCGATATCTTCATGCACTACGCCAAAAGTGATACCGACGACTTCCTTTTCGAAGTCGAGGCGCACAATCGAGGTAAAAAGGATGCTGAACTAGTCGTACTCCCAACTATTTGGTTTAGAAACACCTGGTCATCAGGAAGGGATCTGGTCAAACCCCAGGTATATCAGGTCGATGAGCACACACTTCGCATAGAGCATCACCTTCTTGGCAACTTCTTTCTTTACTTTGATGATAGTGTTGTGGAACAGGTTTATTGCGACAATGAAACCAATCGAAAACGGCTCTATAACACTAACGGCACCTCTCTGTTCCCCAAAGATGCTATCAACGATTACATTGTAGATGGGAAAGCTGCGACGAATCCAGAGAAAAAGGGTACAAAAGCTTCAGGCGTTTTCAAGTTAAAAATAGCACAAGGTCAGCCAGCCTCGGTAAGAATACGGCTTTGTCGGGAAGAGTTACTATTCCCTTTTGAGGGTTTTGATAGTGTGATGAAGGCCAGGAAATCAGAGTCTGATCACTTCTACTCAGAGCTGCAGTCCCTGATACCTACAGATGAGTTAAGATCCATCCAAAGGCAGGCTTTCGCAGGAATGATGTGGAGTAAACAATTCTATTATTACAATGTCCGGAAGTGGCTTGAAGGCGACGCCGGAAAACATCGACCTCCACAAAATCGAAAAAATGGCAGAAACTCGGATTGGGATCATCTTTTCAACTATGATGTGATCTCCATGCCTGACAAGTGGGAGTACCCCTGGTACGCTGCCTGGGACCTGGCTTTTCACTGCATACCCATTGCCAGAATCGACCCGGAGTTTGCCAAACAGCAACTATTACTCCTGTTACAAGAGCGATACCTTCACCCCAATGGGCAAATCCCTGCTTATGAATGGAACTTCACTGATGTAAATCCTCCTGTACATGCCTGGGCTGTCCTGAGAGTATTTAAGATCGACCGCAAAATGAATGGAGGAAAAGGTGATTATGATTTCCTGATCAGGGCCTTTCACAAGCTCATGCTGAACTTTACCTGGTGGGTCAATAGAAAAGATGAAAATGGCAACAACATCTTTGAGGGTGGTTTCCTCGGCCTCGATAATATTGGGGTCTTCGATCGCAACCACAAGATTGTGGAGGACGCACACCTGGAGCAAGCCGACAGCACCAGCTGGATGGCGATGTTTGCGCTCAATATGCTCCGCATCTCGCTGGACATCTCCATGGAGCACCCATTGTACCAGGATATGGCCATCAAGTTTTTTGAGCACTTCCTCTATATAGGAGGTGCGATGAATAATGTTGGTGACACCAACGTCAATCTATGGGACGATGAGGACAATTTTTACTACGATGTTATTCATACTCCAGACCAGGCAAATAGACAAATGAAAGTCAGGTCTATGGTAGGTTTGATCCCACTATATGCAGTAGAAATACTAGAATCACAATATTACCAAGCGCTCCCTGAGTTTAGAAAACGAGTGGACTTTCTGCTCAAAGAGCGGCCTCTCCTGGCTTCGCTAGTAGCTCGCTGGGAGGAAGAAGGTAAAGACCATCACCGCATACTTAGCATCTTAAGAGGCTTTCGCCTGAAAAAGATCTTGCAACGCATGCTTGATCCAGAAGAGTTTCTTTCAGAGTTTGGTATTCGTGCTCTTTCCAAGCATCATGAGAAGGAGCCTTACCAATTCGAGATCAACAATCAGCTTTTTGAAGTAGCATACTTACCTGGCGAATCTGATTCTTCCTTTTTTGGTGGCAACTCCAATTGGCGAGGCCCCATATGGTTTCCCGTGAACTACCTCCTTTTGGAGTCATTACTAAAATTCTATAGGTACTATGGAGAGGACTTCAAGATTGAATACCCAACCGGGAGTGGAGCGTACAAAAACATCCTGGAAATAACAAGGGATCTTTGCCGTCGCATGATGAATATCTTCCTAACCGATAATAAGGGAAATCGACCACTTTATGGGAAATATAAGAAGCTCCAAAAAGACCCTCATTTTAAGGACTACATCTTGTTCTATGAGTACTTTAATGGTGATACTGGAGAAGGACTAGGAGCAGCTCACCAAACTGGGTGGACAGGTCTGATCGCGGAAATGATCTATCGATACTACGCCGAATGATTTAATAATAAAGTAATTAGCTGATGCCCTTTCTTCTTTATCTTCACTCCGCTTTTGAATCGACTATGTATTCGTCATGAAGAAAAGTATAGTTTTTGTTTTTGCGCTGATCGCGAGTCCATTGCTAATGGCTCAAAGCTTGAACAGACCTAAACTGATGGTTGGCATTGTAGTAGACCAAATGCGGGCCGATTATCTATATAGATACTATGACAAGTACGAAGAGGGAGGTTTCAAAAGGTTGATGAATGAAGGTCATAACTTTAGAAACAATCATTTCAATTACATCCCCACCTATACGGCCCCAGGACATGCCAGCATTTACACGGGAACCACCCCTCAACACCATGGGATTATTGCCAATGAATGGTATGATCGCACAACTGATAAAGGGCTTTATTGCGTCAGTGACAAGACTGTACAATCTGTAGGAGGTAGCGGAGAGAATGGCAATATGTCTCCAAAAAACATGATCAGTACCACGGTGACTGACGAACTTGAATTGTCTACCGTCAATCGATCAAAAGTCATCGGGATTGCTATCAAAGATCGGGGAGCTATCTTACCCGCCGGACATGCAGCTGATGCAGCCTATTGGTTTGACCCTGATGCTGGCGAATTTATCTCTAGCACTTTTTATATGAGCGAACTGCCTGAGTGGGTTGAACAGTTCAATAGTAGAAAGCTTCCCAAAAAATACCTCGATCAAACCTGGTCAACACTACTACCTATCGAGCAATACATCGAGAGTGGTCCTGACGATGCTCCCTATGAACGCGCCATTGGCGGGAAAGAAAAGCCTGTCTTCCCATATGATCTAAAAAAACTAAGTAAGGAAGGAAAGAATTTGGGACTGGTCAGAGGCACACCATTTGGTAACACATTGACCATGGAGATGGCGCTAGCAGCTATTGAAGGCGAAGATCTCGGGCAAGACGATGTCACTGACTTCCTCGCCGTCAGTTTTTCATCCACAGATTATGTAGGACATTCCTTTGGTCCCGACTCCAAAGAACTGGAAGACACCTATATCAGACTGGACCGGGATCTCAATCAAATGTTGGTTTACCTGGATGAAAAAGTAGGGTCAGATGAATATACCTTATTTCTTACAGCAGATCACGGTGTAGTGGATGTACCTCAGCTACTGATGGACCAAAGGCTTCCTGGCGGTTACTACGATGCTGGCGAAAAAGCTGCCAAAGCGCTTGGAGCCCTTGCCGAAAAAGTCTTTGGACCGGGAGAGTGGATTAGAGATGTTTCTAATAATCAGATCTTCATGAATAGGTCACTCCTCCAGGAAAAAGGTGTCATGCTTGCTGAAGCACAAAAAAAACTAGCGTCGGAAATCGGAAACTTTGAGGTTGTATTCAAAGCTTATACCGGCACACAAATGATACAGTATGAATACACAATTGGACAAGCAGCATTATTACAAAAAGGTTACAACCCTACTCGATCCGGTGATGTCCTAATTGCTAAAAATCCAGGCTACTTAGCTGGCGGGTATGGCGGAAAAGGCACTAGCCATGGCTCAGGATACAACTATGATACACATGTGCCGTTATTGTTTTTTGGCAAGAATATTTCTCCGGGATTTACAGTGCGCAGAACTGTCATCACGGACATCGCACCTACGATATCAACTTTATTACATATTAGCTTACCAAACGCCTCAATCGGCGATCCCTTAACGGAACTATTTGAATGAATAAAATCGGATTAATTTTTGATATGGACGGCGTGATTGTAGATAATCACAAATTCCATTTCCAAAGCTGGCAAAAACTCAGCGAAAAGTATAATCAACCATTGGATGAAGACAATTACCGAAAGCATATGAATGGACGAACGCTTGATGAGGTCGTTTCATTCTTATTTGGTGACAAACTGGATACACAGCAAGCTCAAGAGGTTGGAAATGAAAAAGAGGCCCTATACCGCGAACTATATGGCCCACACCTTACTCCTACGAAAGGACTCTTGGACTTTCTGGATACCTGCAAAAATGAACAAATACCTCTGGTAGTGGGTACTTCCGCTCCTACCGAAAATGTTGATTTCACCTTGGATGGTTTAGGTATCAGGCACTACTTTGATGATATCCTGGATCGACGCATGGTGACCAAAGGAAAACCGCACCCCGAAATCTACCAAAAGTGCGCAAAGGCTATTAACCGGGAAAATGCCAACTGCATCGTGTTTGAGGATGCACTATCCGGTATTCAGGCCGGGAAAAGCGCCGGGTCAAAAATAGTAGCACTGGCTACCTCTCATGACAGATCTGAGCTAAGCGGAGATATCATAATTGATGATTTTACACAGATTAACTTGCAACAAATACAGCAGGTATTTAGTAATTAATAGGTATGAATATTCGTCACTACCTGGTAATTGCAGTTATCCTGACAGGGCTCAACGATGCTACATCCCAACAACTACGAATCGGCAAACTGAAATATGACGGAGGAGGCGATTGGTATGCCAACAAAACGGCACTTCCAAATCTGATTGAATTCTGCAATCTGCATTTGGGTACCAGCATTCACCAGGAGGAGGATATAGTGGATGTAGGTAGCCCTGACCTGTTTTTGTATCCCTACGTATATATGACAGGACACGGCAACGTTAGTCTTTCTGATGAACAGGCAGTTAACTTAAGGACCTACCTCTCATCTGGTGGCTTCCTTCATATTGATGACAATTATGGGTTGGATCAGTTCATCAGGCTGGAAATGAAAAAAGTGTTCCCAAATTTGGAATTCGTAGAGATTCCTTTTGATCATCCTATCTATCGTCAAAAATTCAGTTTCCCAGAAGGTTTGCCCAAAATTCACGAACATGACGGAAAGCCACCACAAGGGTTTGGATTGATCTTGAAGGGTCGTCTGGTGTGTTTTTACTCTTATGAATCAGATCTCGGTAATGGCTGGGAAGATCAGATCATATATAATGATCCTGAATCTCTCAGGCAAAAGGCATTACAAATGGGAGCCAATATTATCTCGTACGTTTTTACCGCTGAAAACTAAAAAAGGTCCCCTGTTGCCAAGGGACCATCACCTACCTGAAAAATCAGACTTATCGTCTGCCTCTTAGTCTTAATGCACGCTCTTCAGTCACTCCATCGGTGGTTATGGTAACTAAATTGTCACAAGTACCATCTCCATAGTTGATGATAGATTCTCTATCTCCCACAGTGTAAACCTTTTGTCCAGATACTGGCACAAATACTCGACCATTTCTACAGCTTCTTTTGAAGGTGATCGTCTCAGTGATGACCGCACTGTAGTCCAAACCTTCTCTATTGACACCGCTGGCGCTACCGTCCAAAGTAGAGTAGTCATCTTCGGGCTCCTCAAATCGGAACCATGTCCTTGTATGATCTGCTTCTCGTGTAGCGAATGTGCCATCAGCAAATGTCAGTTTACCCCCTTCAAGTTTTATATTGAAGGTAGGATTGTCATCAGTATCTACCGAAATATTAGTTACAGTTCTTGTGCCTTCTATTTGAGTGCTGTCTATAAAGAAATCCTCAAGTGTCACAATGCGATAAGAGCCAGGCTCGTTTCGACGACCATCGTACTGGATGATGATCTTTCCTTTTCTCACCCTACCATTACGTCCTTCGCAACCGTCTCCGTAATCGATAGTAATGACTTGCTCTACCGTGTCATGCTCGATCACCGCGCAATCCAATACATGAAACCTCCTTCTTCGGCCGTCTATAGCCAGGTCATCCATTCCTTCATCTGAAATAACATCGATATCTTCAAATGAAGACTCGATGGTCTCTTCCAAATCAATGTCTAAAGCATCAGATACAATTTCGTCACCTGATTGATCGCAAGCTGTAAATGCAGCTGCTAAAACTAAGGTCATAATAAATGCAATTCTTTTCATGTCTGTTTTGTTTCTGTGAAAAATCGGTCCTTAGACAGCCAGGTGTACAAAAGGTTTACTCGGTCTTTTATTTTTTTTGAAAAGCAACCTGTTGCCGGTAAAAACTGTAATTTCCAATAGGACTGAAACAACCATTTGTTTGTATGTTTACGAGGTTTTGTGCGGTCACCCATAACTAGATTCATGAGCGTGATAAGACTCCAATATTTTTTTCTGTTACTTCTTGGTCCGATGCTATCTTTCGGTCAGAGCAATATCATGCAAGATGCAGATCAAGCTTTTGAGAAGGCTGATTATTCAAAAGCACTCAAGCTCTATATACAAGCAGGACAGGCGTGCCAGAAAAAAGGAGATCAGGCCGGATATACTCATTGTCAACTTGACGCCGTCTCTTGCCATATCCGTTTAGGGCAATATCAAGATGCGCAAGATCTTGCAGAAAAAGCATCTGAATATATCAGTGTGTCTGCTCAGGATGACACCATGCTTCAAGCAAAAGCCAAGCAGCTTACAGGTGAAAGTATGTTGAATCTGGGGCGAAATGACCTGGCATTAGAGAATTTACTGGCTGCTGAAATGCTCTTTCCTGAAAAATCGCTGTTAGAAAGATCCGCATGCTACAACTTGCTGGGTGTAACTTATCTCAATAATGGCAACCAGGATTTAGCGCTTCAGTATCATGAGCAAGCTCTTGACATCCGAAGAAAAGAACTTGGAAGGTCTAGTATTGAGGCGGCCAATTCATATAACAACATTGGCCTTGTGTATTTGGATCAGGGAAATTACCTACAGGCTACGATCTATTTTTCCAGGACACTCGCATTATTCAAAAACCTACTTGGTAATAATCACCCCAAAGTAGCATTCTGCCTGATCAATCTTGCAAGAGCCAATAACTTGTCAGGAAACTACGATGAGGCAGTAGGTCAGCTACAGGAAGTACAAGGCATCTGGGATCAGAACTACGAAGGTGATCACCCTAATAAAGCCTTTACGCTTTCCACAGCTGGGCAAATCGAGGTGACCAATGACAATTTAGAGAAGGCTTCCCAATTACAGATAGAGTCCTTGGATATGTACATCAGGCTATATGGACAAAAGCACCCCGAAGTCGCTAATACCTATTACCTGCTTGGAGAGGTTTTCCGAAAACAAAACAAGTATAAAGAAGCTAACAACTATTATCAGAGATCGATTTTTGCCAACTTGTACGACCAACAGTTCCAAGATGAAGATGAATTGCCTCGCCTGAGCTCATATTACAATGCCGATGTATTGCTCACCTCCATGATGGCTAAAGCCAAAGCATTGGAAGCTATTCATTTTGGAAAGACATTAAGACCCCGAGAATTAAAAAATGCTATCGCATTATATGCTAAATGCGATACGTTGATCAGTCAAATCAGACAGCGAAGATTGAATGAAAAGGATAAGCTGCGACTAGGCTCACAAGCCAAGGAGGCCTACGAAAACGGTATCAGACTAGCAATGATTCTTGCGGATCAACCCTTTCATAGCGCATATAAAGTCATAGCCTTTGGCTTCGCTGAGCGGAGTAAGTCATCTGTGCTACTTGAGGCCATTGCGGAAACCAAGGCCAAGGATTTCGCCGGCATTCCGCACCATCTGCTTACCCGAGAAGATAGTCTAAAGAACGAAATTACCTTTCTCAATGAACAGATTGCTAAGGGTGCTGAAGATGAGGCTGAGTTAAGAAAAAGTTTATTTGATACGCAAGCCACTTACCGAGATTTCATTGCTCAATTGGAAGTAGACTATCACGAATACTTCAACCTCAAGTACAATAGTCAATTAGCGACTGTATCACAAATACAACAAGGATTGAATGGAACCTCCGCCCTACTGTCCTACTTTGAGGGAAAAGAGACTATTTATATTTTCTATATTGACCAGGATGATCTTGAAGTCTACGCCAAACCCAAGGGCGAGGATTTTCTAAAACAGGTCAAAGGGCTTAGAAACGCCATTAAATACGATATTAAAGGGACCTATACTCAGGCAGCGGTCAGCTTATATGATCAACTTATACCGAAAATTCCGAGACACATAGAAAACTTAATCCTGCTTCCAGATGGAGTAATGGGTACAGTACCATTCGAAGCTTTTGTTTCCTCTACTCCGCAGGAAGAAGTATCATACAGCAGTTATCCTTTCCTGGTCAAAAAATACAATGTCAGTTATGACTACTCCGCTACCCTGATGCTTGAAAGAAAGAGTAAGATCGATAATTATGAAAATGGTTTTACGGATATTCTTCTAATCGCCCCGATAAAGTTTGATGGTTTTGATATCAGTCTCAGTACGCTGCCCGGATCTAAAGCAGAAGTCAAGGCAATAGAATCAGTCTTCAAGGAGAATCATTGGGACGCACATCCCAAACTGGAGGCTAGCGCCTCTGAATACTTCATCAAAAATGAATCACTTGATCAATACAGGTACCTTCACTTCGCCACGCATGGCGTGGTCCATGAATCGCAGCCAGAGCTCTCAAGGGTCTTTTTGACAAGTACGGAAACCGAAGATGGTAGTTTATACGCAGGAGACATCTACAATTTAAAGATCAACGCTGAGCTGGTTACACTTTCGGCTTGTGAAACAGGGCTCGGCAAAATCACTAAAGGAGAAGGTATTGTCGGCTTGTCCAGGGCATTGCTCTATGCCGGTGCAGAAAATCTACTTGTATCGCTTTGGCAGGTTTCAGATGCATCTACCGCGGAACTCATGATTGAGTTTTACCGACAACACCTGGCAGAATCTTATCTGCAAGAATTCAATGATGCCCTCCGCAAGGCTAAAATGAAGCTCGTCAATAGCAGTGATTACAGTAGACCCTACTTTTGGGCTCCTTTTGTACTCATAGGTCATTGATCTAAAAACTTCAAGTCGCCACTCACTCTACATAACTATATCTTATCTTTGCGGCCATGAAACGGGTGGCCTTTTATACACTAGGGTGCAAACTGAACTATTCGGAGACATCTACGATCTCGAGGATGTTTACAGATAAGGGTTATGAGAAAGTTGATTTTACCGAGAATCCTGACATTTTCATTATCAACACCTGCTCTGTCACTGACAACGCAGACAAAAAGTGTCGTAAAATTGTCAAGGAGGCCAAAAAAATATCTCCACACTCCTATGTAACCATCGTGGGTTGCTATGCGCAGCTCAAGCCTAGAGAAATCAGTGAGATACCTGGAGTAGATGCTGTACTAGGAGCTGCTGAAAAGTTTAGGTTGTTTGACTTCCTGGAAGATTTCACCTCGAAAAACCAGCCACAAGTTTTCGCCTCAGAAATCAAGGAGGCCAGACGCTACCATTCCTCCTACTCGGCCGGAGATCGGACTAGGACCTTTCTGAAGGTACAGGATGGATGCAACTATGGATGTGCCTTTTGTACGATTCCACTAGCACGAGGAAAAAGCAGAAGTGATAGTATAGCAAACATTATCGCACAAGCGGAAGAGATTGCTAAAACGGATGTAAAAGAAGTCGTTTTAACCGGTATCAACATTGGAGACTTTGGCATTCAAAATGGTCGAAGACAAGAGAAGTTCGTTGACTTGCTTCAAGCTATGGACCAAGTAGATGGTATCAATCGAATACGTATCTCCTCCATAGAGCCTAACCTACTTGAGGACGAAATTATCTCCTTTGTCAGTCAATCACAGAAGTTTGTGCCGCACTTTCACATACCCTTGCAGTCAGGTAGCAATACCATCTTGCAAGCCATGAATCGACGATACCAGCGCGAGCTATATGCCGAACGTGTAAAAACGATCAAGTCACTTATGCCTCAAGGCTGCATTGGTGTAGATGTGATTGTGGGGTTTCCAGGAGAAACTGAAGATGAATTCATGACCACCTACCAGTTTCTCAACGAACTTGATGTGTCCTATTTACATGTTTTCACCTATTCGGAGCGAGCCAATACGAGCGCAATATCTATGGGTGGAGTTGTGCCCATGAAAGAAAGACAAAGACGATCCAAAATGTTGAGGACGCTCTCAGAAAAGAAACGTCGATTCTTTTATGAACAACAGTTAGGAAAGGAATTCAGTGTACTATTCGAAGAAGATATTGAAAACGGTCAAATGCATGGCTTCACTGAAAACTATGTTCGTGTCGCAGCTAAATATGATCCGGTATTGATCAATGAAGTAAAACCTGTGATTTTATCTCAGATTAATGCAGCAGGTCACGTAGAAGTACAAGAGCCAGAACTTATGCTCTCCTAGTCATGAAGATCATTTGTATCGGGCGAAACTATGCGGAACATATTGAGGAACTAGGCAATGAAAAGCCTGAAAATCCCGTGATCTTTCTTAAGCCAGACACAGCGTTGTTGCGTAAAAACGAGGCCTTCTACTATCCTGGCTTCTCAGAGGAAGTACATCATGAGGTGGAGCTATTGGTCAAAATCAAAAGAGAGGGGAAATCTATCGACCCGAAGTTTGCATCTAAATACTACGACGAGATTGGTCTGGGCATTGACTTTACTGCCAGAGACTTACAGACCCAGGCGAAAACAAAGGGGCTTCCCTGGGATTTGGCAAAAGGATTTAATGGTTCGGCACCTATATCCAATTTTGTCTCTAAAGACCAATTTGATCTAGCTAATTTGTCATTCTCTCTAAAAGTAAATAGTGAAGTCAGGCAACAAGGAAACACCTCTCTGATGTTGTACAATATTGATGTGATCATTGCTTATGTTTCCAAATTTCTCACGCTAAAAACCGGAGATATCATTTTTACTGGAACTCCCAAGGGGGTCGGTCCCGTTAATATTGGAGATCGGCTGGAGGGATATATTGAAGACATGAAAATGTTTGATTTCGAAGTGAAATAGCACTCTCTTGATTATTTTTAGTTTTCTTAAAACCAATAATTACGTGAACAATAAAAGCAGGGTCATTGAACCATTGACCAATAGTCTAAAAAGGCAACGCATGATCAGAAAATTTATCCCTTGAAGTAATGCTCGTTCGCCCAATGCGAATCTCAATTCATCTCCTTGCACTCTTCTTTTTATCCCACGCAATTCAGGCTCAAGTTGCTGAAAATTATTACCAGTTCCCCATCAATCCAGGTCAGCAGAACTATTTGTCTGGTACTATGGGTGAATTACGCTCTACACATTTTCATGCAGGAATCGACATCAAAACTGGTGGCAAAATAGGATTACCAGTCTACGCTGTCGCAGATGGCTACATATCGAGGATCAATGTAGCCACAGGTGGATACGGTCACGCACTCTACCTCAATCACGACAACCAAACAACCTCGGTTTATGCCCACCTTGACCAATTCAGTGATCAGCTGCAAGCATATGTCATTGATCAGCAGTACAAAGATCAATCTTATGAAATCCGAATATTCCCTGAAAAAGACCAGTTCTTTTTCAAGAAAGGTGAGGTTATTGGTTATTCTGGAAACACTGGATCATCTCGGGGACCTCATCTTCATTTTGAAATCAGAGACAGCCAGCAGCGCGTGGTAGATCCATTAAGCTATGGATTCGAGGAAATCAAGGATAACATCAGACCGATCTTAAAGAAAGTAGCCTTCGTCACCTTAGACGAGGAAGCCCGGGTTAATGGAGCATTTGGTCGATTTGAGTATGACGTACTTCGAGCATCAGGTAAGTATGTGCTCCGCAAACCTATCCAACTCCAAGGAAAAATCGGTTTAGAAATCTATCACTATGACCTGCTAAATGGAGCCTATAGCAAAAATGGTGTATCAGAAATCATCATGACACTAGATGGCGATACTGTATTTCACCAGCGCAAGGATACATTGTCTTTCAGCCAGATGCGAGATATCCTGGTGCATATGGACTATTCACGATACAAAAATGGTGGCCGGAAATTCAATCGTCTTTTTCTTACCGATGGCAATCACCTCGACTTTTACAAGGTTACCAACCCAGGAATTCTCTTTGGGTCAGAAGTCCACTTGATGAATCTCTACTTGAAAGATCGCTACGGTAACTCCTCCGAATTATCCGCGTCGATCAATAGCAAGCCCGTAGAATTTTCAGAGCGACCTAGTTTCGAAACCTTTCAAGTACAAGATAATTTTCTACACATTCGATCAGCAACTAATGATCCAGTTATGATCCATTCCGCCTATCAGAATACTCCTCTGCCTCCCTATAGATATACTGAACCACATGGTGGTTTCTACTTATGGGACCTAAGAAAAGGCTTACCTGATTCCATTCATACAGGCGACAAGAAAATAGACCCTGAGTTCTATGTGACCGTCCCTTCTCAGACTGATTTCGAATTTTACAATCATCATGTCAACCTGGCTTTTGACAGACGCTCACTCTTTGATACACTTTACTTAAGGTTTTCAAAAACGATTGACCCTTCAGTGAATAGGGAATTGTTTAAATTTTATCATGCCGATTTTCCAGTACGCAGAAACATCACAATCACCTTGAAACCTGAACAATCTTACGGTGAGAAAGCTGGCGTGTATGCTATACAAGGCAGAAAGCTCAGTTTTCACCAAAGTCGTCTAACGGAAGAAGGGTTCTCCTTTAGGACAAGAGACCTTGTCACCTACACCATTGCCGAAGACACAGTGCCACCAAAGATCACACCTGTCAGTATTTCGAGAAGTAAAATTGCCATGGAAATTGAGGATGAAATGTCAGGGATACATTCATACCAGGCCACACTCAATGGAGAGTGGTTGCTCATGAGATTTGAAACAAAAGATGATCTAATATTCTCTGTTCCAAAAAAACAAAACACTCCGCTCAAAGGTGAGTTTATACTGGAAGTAAAAGACTATGCTGATAATATCTCAACTTTTAAAAGAACAATAAGATGATCACATTGAAGGCCGGAGACAAAGCTCCGGAATTTGAAGGCAAAGACCAAGATGGCAAAGTTGTAAAGCTGTCCGATTTCAAAGGGAAAAAAGTAGTGCTGTACTTCTATCCTAAGGATAATACTCCTGGGTGTACTGCAGAAAGCTGCAACTTAAGAGATAACTACCAAGAACTACAAAAGCAAGGTTATGTGGTACTCGGTGTTAGCCAGGATAGTGAGGCTTCTCATCAGACATTTATATCCAAATATGAGCTACCCTTCTCACTCCTAGCAGATACCGATCACACCATTCACAACCTATTT
>JAHCMJ010000106.1 GCA_019192485.1 Cyclobacteriaceae bacterium HetDA_MAG_MS6
ATAATTGGAGAAAAAAGTTGAATTTAGAATGGTCCGATAACTAGTAAGGCTACCGATACATCTTTTGTTGGCTCAATTCTGATTATGGGTATGAAATGATCAAAAAACACACATATGGTGCTGTAGTAGATGAAATTGACACTAATCATGTTGGCGACATTCCTTTACCAATTTTGAAGAACGAACAAAAACAGATTGAAATAAACGATTTGGTTCTGAAAGCTAATGACTTGAGGTATCAAGCTCACTTAAAAGAACAGGAAGCACTCGCAAAAATGGAAGCCATTATCAATTCTGTAAAGAGTGATGATATGTCAATAGCTGCGGAACCAGAAGGGAAATATGGAAAGAGCCGAGATATCCTACCCTGACATCCATACACATTGCCAGGTCGCACAATTCAACCCGCATCCAAAACCTACCAAAGAGTATGGATGCTCCCACCGCACCGGATGAACTAACGCGAACGCAGAAACTGGACGGAGAAAAACACGAAAACCTAACAAATGCTAAGCTCCATAGGCTAACTGAGATACTTGCAAAAGGCAGTGCTAAAAAATACTTTTATAGAAATTTGACAGGCCAAACCTACGGAGCTTAGCTGGTCGTTGGGCTCAATTGTCTTCACCTCGAAATCTGAATGCTATCTAAGAACATTATACCTAAAGTCATCATCATTGTTGGCTTTATCATCTCCATAAACTTGTACTGGATAATTTTCGGTGGACCCATATGCTTATTAGGGATAATTTATTTTCTACTTCAAAAACGAACAATCAAATCGAAAATCATTTGGGCATTATGGCCTCCAATGTTGGTTTATCCAGCATTTATGTTATTTGTTTATCTAAGCGGAACGATAGGGGTGGCTGTTGCCCAAAAACTTGAATTCAGATTTCCTGAAGGGTTTAGAGGAACGGCAATAATTGTGTATGAGTCAGATTGTGGACAAGATCAAATTATCGAAAATGATAGAGAGATATTAATGATTCCAAAAGATGGAATTTGCTTCTATAAAGGAAATATTGCAACTGGCTACATTAATCACATTTACAAAATTAAAACTGACTCTATTTATGAGGTACTTCCAACACTTCACAGATGGAATTTTAATAATGAGCAGACATCTAACGCGGATTCCAACACACTTGGTGTATTTCTTGAAGGAATGTCTACAAGGACAATTCATCCAAATAAAGAATCATTTTCGTCAATTGGACTTGTTCTCACCTCATATGATAGTCTCGATCAGTATTATGATTTCAAATACACCAAATACTTAGAGAATAGGGTCGATAGTTTATGGCAAACATGTCAGAATGAACTAGGTAAATAATGTTTTTCCTCACAAAAATTCAGCACGCGGAGTACTTAGATGATATGTACGAGAATGAGTATTTGTACTTCAATAGTTTGGAGACATTTAGACAAGTTCAAATGAATGACGATGGTCGGAACGACCCCAGGGAATTAAACCTTAAAAATGAACAGTTAACAACTCTGACAATAAAGACCGACAACAATGAAATTCCGATGCATGAAGTATTTAAGGAGTTCAGTGGTCAATTCATGGAACATATTTCGGAACCTAAAATTAACATTTGCTCATTGCATTGGATGGATATCGAGATAGATAACCCTCCATCAACATTTAATAACAGACTTTTTTCAATGGGCGATAAACTCTTACTAATAACTAACCACATCAAATTCTTTGAAATTTTGGATAAAGCGATCGAAAAAATAGGGCTTCAGTTTTCGAGAAGAAAGACGGAATATTATGATCCAAAAACTTACAACGGTGAACTCACATTACATCAAAAAGATGTTAAATACCAATATCAGAACGAATACCGTATCCTAATTGGGCCAACAAATAATGAACCCATTAAATTGAAGCTTCCTGGTCTAAAGAAGATAAGCCATAATATTAACTTACTAGACTATCCTGAGATAAGAATAAAAGTAACTGAGCCCAACAAATGATATGACGCATGCCTCAAACTGCCAGCTTGAAACTAATGTGCAAATCCGCTATTTTAGAAGATATTAATTAAGTCCAGAGGCACAGCGCCATATCTGGTTACCAGTCATATGCGAACCTTCCAAATCATACTACTCACATTTATAATATCAAATGCATGGGGACAAAGTATCAAACAGTCTCCAAACTGGTTTGATCTGATTGAAGGAACTTATGAACTCAAAAGCACTAGCAAGGAATTCAGAACGTCAGGTGAAATCAAGCCTCAACTGAATATTCCAGCAATTACGAAAAGGACTTACTTCATTGTCCCGCCGAAAGAAGGAATAACATTATTCGATACCAATTCTGCACTGTCCGAAGAAAATGTTGTAGGCAAACTCTCAACGAGCTCTTTGATTGAACTCCTAGAGATCGATTATCGAAATACCTTTCAAAACCCAGATACAACTTGGAAGTTCACTCATGAAGTTTGGTATAAGTTTAGGATTAATAATCAAACATTTTACGCGGATTATAGAATTCACGACTTGAAGATTACTAGACAACTAGAGAAATTGGATCAGGTTATTTCCGTAGCAGCTCAAGACACAGGTTATGATAACTACTACGATAACGGCTATCCTGAACATTTCCACATATTGGCATTTAACAGAACCCAAAATGGACTAACTCTGAAGTTCGATAGTAAGGAGCTGGATTTAGAATGCAACTGCGAATTTTGGGAACCCGAATCAGAAACATACTACTGGAAAGAACTTGAAAACGGCTCACTTTTCATGAAACCCGCAGGATTGAAGCAAACTTTTGAGGCAACCTGGAACGGATTGGAACTCATCCAGGAATAAAGACTGGTAACAAGGGATATGAGCGAATGGCCAACTGAGCTGTTTGATACATCTGAGGAACTCGACCGTTTCACTGCCCATTCTGCTCACATCTGAGCTTTTCGAAACTTCATTTTTTCTGGCCCTTATCTTGCATAACGCATTTCCCCTAGTCGACTCTTGTGGTGGTTGGGCAGTTTCACTACATTAGCTCTTTTTACAAAGGGGATGGCCACTCGCCATATCTGGCCGTTCGACATAATACTGATCCCATAGCACAAAATTAATCACCTCTGTACTCCAGTAAATCTCCGGGCTGACAACCAAGTATTTCGCATAATGCATTTAGTGTAGTCAATCTAACTGCCTTGGCTTTTCCAGTTTTTAATATCGAAAGGTTTGCTTCTGTGATCTCTAGCTTAAGGGCCAAATCTTTGGAACGAATCTTACGCTTGGCCATCATTACATCTAAATTTATTATTATAGCCATACCAATCAGATTGTTAGGTCTTGTTCTTTCTTTAAATTGATTCCCTCACTCATGATCCTTCCAATTGTGAAAAACAAAAGGCCAGTGAGAATCCAGGGAAAATTGTTCATTGAAAATGGATGCAAAATCAATCCATCAAACTCAAAATTGGAACGAACCCAAGCATTAAGAATCCCATAGGCCATCTTATTAATTAGAGGAATCAGGATGAATAATATTCCGAGTGAATAGATTCGCCAAACATTACTAATAATAAAAGGGTTTCCCATTGCTACAGTCTTAATCATTCTTCTTAGCTGCTCCAAAGCAAAAAGACTCAAGACAAAAAGTAAAAGACCTATTAGTACCGTCGGAGTAACAAAAAGTGACGTGTTTTCCAGTTTAATCTTAGTTTCTGTTATCAAAAGTTGAGGCTTCAATTCCGGATAGTCCTTAAAAGTAAGTGCGACATCATCATAGTTTTTCAATATATCCGGATCGTGAGGCAATAATCCCAGATTTGACCAACTCATATCGATATCACCTCCTTTAGAAAGTAATAGTCCCATGAGTACAAAAGCCACTATCACTATAGCTACCTCGGCGATAATAATAATTACTTTAATTATTTTTAAAATGGAAAAATTCATTGTATATCAATTTATTTTTATTGTTTTTCAATAATAATAAATATTTAAAAAATTATCAATTAACAATAATTATTTATTGTTATACCTGCGGCGAATTGATGAGATGAGTTCAGCTATTTGAGAGCTAGTACTACGTCACAGATCACATCTAACATTGAGCCCTACCCATTTATAGCTACGCATTATGTAGTATTACAAAAAATGCAACATGTCGAAGATTTGTAAATTGTTTTTCATCGCTTTTATCATATTGGGATGCCAAGAAAATCCACAGCCGGATTCTTTTGCTCCTGGAGTCAGAGGGTGGAATATCCTCTCCAACGTAGTAGAAAAAGGCGAGTTACTGCTAAACTCATCCGAAAACTACAACATCAACCACTTACAACTCTCTCATCACCTGATAATGGATTTGAGAGATGTGAGAAACGCGGAGAAATTAGGAGCAACTCGTCAACTCATCAATAAAGCTCAGGGAATAGGAATAGAAAATATCCTGGTGTGGGATCATGCGTTATACGATCTGGGCTATTATCCTGAAGATTTTAAAAATGATGAGGGCTTAATCAACTTGGACAACCCTGAATTTTGGAGTTGGTTCAAAACAGATTACAGGTCTATGCTGGACAGTTTACCAGGTGTAAATGGCATTGTCCTGACATTTATAGAAACCGGTGCGCATGTGGAAGATCAGTATTCCGTAAAATGGAAAACTGAATCGGAAAGGCTGGCCCATCTCGTAGATTCTCTGGCAAGCGTTGTCATAGACGAACGGAATCTGCAACTGTACATACGGACCTTTATGTATCATGAGAGGGATTTGGAGGCTATGCTCAGTTGTATCGATTTGATCAAGCACCCGGAGATCAAAATAATGACAAAAGAGGTGCCACACGATTTCTTCTTGACTCATCCGGTTTCTTCCTTTATTGAGAGATTTGATAAGGAAGTGCTGATCGAATTTGACCTAGGGCATGAATACAATGGGCAAGGAGTCATCGCCAGTATATTGCCTGAAATCACAATAGCGAGGTGGAAATATTATGCTCAACAAAAGAACGTTATTGGTTATGTGGCCCGTACCGACCGATACAATAAAACGCAAAACATGGGCAAGCCTACTGAAATAAACTTGTATGCCCTCAATCGAATCACCGAAGATACCACGCTCACTGCAGAGGCGATTGTAGAAGAGTTTATAACCCAAAAATACGGAGAAAATCTAGTCCCTTATCTGAAAGACGTTTTTCTCGAAACCGATGATATAATTACTTCAACACTCTATACACTAGGCTTGCATATCAATTCGCACAGCCGTCTGGACTTTGATGGTCAAAGTAATTATTCCAGACATTGCAGCGGCAAGTGGCTAGATGTGCCAACCGTCAAAGTCGAACATAATGTGAACAAAACATTTCACTATTGGAAAGATCTGATTGAGCATTTATCTCCGGCCCGATACAAATCCAAAGAAGTGGAACCGGGAGTGCAATCCATACTTTATACCGAGGCTCCCTGGATAATTGACGGTGGCTTAGTGACGTCCATAGATAAAATGAACTTGGAATACTTAAATCACATCGTTACCGAAAAGGAATATGCTGTCGAAAAATGCGAATGGGCCGTAAACAAGATTTTAAGTGCCAAGCAATATTTCACTTCTTTAAATGATTTTGAAGAACTACTTCACTTATATGAAAGAACATTCTTGACGGCTGAATTATATTATCATTCATCCAAAGCCTATTTTGGATTCAGGTGCTTTCTTAACGAACCGGCTAGTGATGAATTGAAAAAGATCATAGTAGATGGTTTAGTAGGGATGAGATCCACCAGTGAAAAAATACGTTTATATCCCCACAAAGGAGATCAGGGGCAATTTAACTGGGCCAAGGACGCTGATAGGGCTGATGATCTGCATGAAAAAATTACAAGGGGATGGGATGTTTATGATAATCAGAAATTTAACACACAATGAAATGTTGATAATCGAACAGGGCGTAAAACTCTCCGCGACAATCAAAGCATCAAAATGAGATTAATATGTACGGCTATTTTGTTAGTGACAAGTTTTTTAGTTAAATCCCAAACAGGCATTTTGTTTTCAAGAAGCAGTGGGGCATTAAATACTGGTGGAACACTGGATGTATTGATGTACAACCCGGTAAATAAGAAGACTACCTTATTACTCAAAGGAAGTGTCAGAGGCAGAGGTGAATACAATGCAGTCACTAATCAAAGTCGATCAAAGATTATCTTCAATACATATCGTTTTGGCGGTTGGAAGCTTGGAATAGGTGATTTTGAAAATGGGAAAATCAACAATATCAAAAAATTAACTGATAGTAATCATTATGAATACTGTGGTAAGTTTTCACCAAATGGTCAAAAGATAGTATACCAAGAATTTAACTGGTCTGATCGTAGCGAAAGCCTCTTGATCACCGATATGGATAGTAAAAATGCTAAATTGGTTTTCGAGAATAATATATCCGACCAAAACCTGGATTGGACAAAGGATAGTAAATCCATTGTTTTCACCCATTTAAGAAACGACCAGCTTAGCATTTATATTAAATCCATAGACGGTAAAGTTTTTAGAAAGATTTCAAATTCTAATGCAAATGATTTTGCCCCTTCTACTTCTAAAGTTGAGAATAAAATTGCCTTTTTATCTGATAGAACTGGTAAAATTGATTTGTTCGTTATGGATTTAGATGGGAAAAATCTAAAAAATCTTACCCCTAATCTTAAGACCGTTGACGCTAATGAAAACAATATTTGGGCATATAAAGTTTGTTGGTCTCCAGATGGTAAGCAAATCGTTTTTAATGCCATGATGAATGGAAATCTAGAATTGTTTATAGTCACTTCAGACGGTACAGAATTACACCAAATTACCCATAACAATGATTCAGATGTAACGCCTTTCTGGATAAGTGCGGATTCTAAATAATCATATCACCTGCTACAACAATAGCTATGAATAATTGCTTAGATGGGTGAAGACAAGGGGTGTTTCCTGCTCAAAACAACTAATACACTTCAGAAAAAATAAAAGCGCAACTACCCCTAGCCGATACCGAGTCTTCGGCTTACAGTATTTTTGGACATGTGCTAAGTGTTGTCTGAAAGTTTGTGAATACCGGCTGAATTCACTGTACAGCTGAGCTTTATGTGGAATTAGTGCATCTTGATGTTTTACCAATTTTTGGTAATTTTGAGATATGAGCAAGAACACGTCTATTTCACTAGGAAACTACTTTGATAACTTTGTAAAGCACAGTATTTCAGAAGGTCGTTTTAAGAACGCCAGCGAAGTTGTACGAGCTGGGCTAAGACTTCTAGAAGAAGAGGAGAACAAAGTTCTTTCGCTTAAGAAAGCCATTCATGATGGTATGGAAAGTGGAGTTGCTGCAGACTTTAACCCATCAACTCACTTAATGCAATTGAAGTCTGCAAGATCGAATGGGTAAGTATCGACTAACCAACCTTGCCCTTCAAGATTTATCTGATATTTGGAATTATACTTTTGACAATTGGTCTGAACGTCAGGCGGATGCCTACTATGAACAACTAGTAAACGCATTTGAATCTCTGGCATCTAAACCTGATCATAGTCGTAATTACGACGGAATTAGAGATGATTTATTTGGCTTCAAGATCAACCGACACATCGTATTCTATCGCATAGTATCAAACGAACTGATCGAGATAACCAGAATTCTACATGAACGCATGGATTTGAAGAATAGGCTGAAATAAACAGACACAACAATTGATGATGACGAATCACCAACTGAGCTATATGATACTATTGAGCTAACTTGCCCGTTTCACTGCCAATTATATTCATTCACTATTACTTTAAATTATATCGCCATGAAATGTTTATCAATATTGACGCTTCTTACATTCGGTTTAATTACCTGCACTTATAGTCAAGATTTTGAGGGAACTATTTTATATGAAGTTTCCTATATGAATTTAACCAAAGAGATGAAGGCCATGTTGCCAGAAGAAAATCCGAAATCCATATTCAGCATCAAGGGTGCCAAAATAAAAACGGAGATGGATATGATGGGAACCAAGATGATTATACTCTCCGATATTGAGACCAATACCAGTACCTCCTACACAGATGTTATGGGTCAAAAGATAAAATCCACTATGCCCATGGAAGACGCAGATGAAGTAGATATAGCGCTTGTTGATGGTGAAACTAAAAAGATCGCAGGTTATTTATGCAAAAAGGCGATTATCAAACAACCTGATTCGCCAGATGTAGAAGTTTATTATTCAGAAGATCTTAAATCTAGCGCATTCTCATCAATGCAGTCTCAGTTTAAGAAATTAAAAGGCATACCTCTTGAATATCAATTGAGTCAACAAGGTGTGACTATGACTTACTCGGCTAAGGAGATAGTAAGAAAGCTATTGGATGATAGTGTTTTTAATCCGCCCGAAGGAGATTATAAGAAAGCTCCGGTAATGCCAAAATATTAAAACATTAAAGAACCTTGAGGCTCTCTTATGGCAAAGACCGTTCAACCTGCGCTTAACCCTAATAATGAGGATAATGGATATGGTATTTATTCAAGGGATTGATGCACTTGTAATGGAACGAAATACATATGAGACGGTGGTGGTTTTTTACTTAAGAACCTGCCTATGCCAGCAGGCAGGCGCGGAGCCATTTCTTGACTTTGGAAGTGCTCCCTTGCCGAGTGCGCGCAGATTCATTAGTTTTATTGGGGCTTAATAGGCTTGGGGAGCTAGTTTGGCGTTGGATTCAATTCGATCGCATTTTAAAACTCCGAAACCTATGAAAAGACTTCCTTTATTGATCGTATTCTCAATCTTCCTTAATGATCAAATAAGTTCTCAAACAATAACTGAAGAAATCTATGATCCGGGCTTTAATAGATATGGATATTGCGGGTTTTATTGGGATATTGATCTTACTACTCCACAACCTCAAAGAGCTACTAATATCTACATAAATACCTTTGTTAGGAATGCATTTAAAGATTACTCTAATCTACCTTACACTAGTGTGAGGTTCAAGATGTGGAGAAGTTCTGGGGAATAACTGCTATAAAACCATGTAAACGCATTTCAATGTATTTTACATCAACGTTGTACCCACCTGAATCAAGATATGAAAGACACCATTCTATGGACAAGCAAGCAAAAGTCTTCGTGGCAACCGTAAGGGATCTGCAAGAATGGCTCTCCAAAAATCACGAGACTAAGACAAGTGTTTGGCTCGTCAAATGGAAGAAGGACACAGGCAAACCGTATATTACTTATGATGAGATGGTAGATGAACTAGTATCCTTTGGATGGATAGATAGTTTACCTAAAAACTTAGATAACCAAAAGACCATGCATCGTATTTCACCCAGAAATCCAAAAAGTAATTGGTCTAAGGTGAATAGAGAACGAGTAGAAAGGCTATTCAAAAGGGGGCAAATGCGTGATGCAGGCATTAAGCTAATGGAAGAAGCCAAGAAAAACGGGACTTGGAATTTTCTAGATGATGTGGAAGAATTAATAATACCGCCTGATCTTGAAGCGGCCTTCAAAACACACAATAGAGCCAAGTTTTATTACAATCGTTTCCCAAATTCATCAAAGCGAAATATTCTTGAATGGATTAAGCAAGCTAAACAAGCTTCAACTCGGCAAAAACGAATTGGGGAAACGGTGAAAAAGGCCGAACAAAACATTAAGGCTAATCATCCGAAAGGAAGAGAGGCTGGACCAAAATAAGATACTTTTATGGAAATTGATAGTCCAGCACGGATGATAGTTGGGCTTTGTGCGCAAGCTAAAAAGAACCGAACAAAATGAAGTATGGCAACTTAATTGTCTTTGGAGCAAGTAGCGGACTTGGAAAAGCAGTTTCGGAGCACTTGATTGACAAATGCGAAAACTTATTTACCATTTCGAGAAGAGACCCGAAAGTTGGAAATTGGATAAAAACTGATTTGACAAAAAACGAAGACATCATTCGGCTTTCGAAACAAGTTGAGAATATTACCATCGATGGACTTCTTTATCTTGGAGGAACCTGGGAAGAAAACGCATTTACTTCAGATTATGACTTCAGAATTTGCACCGACCAAGAAATTGAGAATGTAATAACGGTAAACCTAATAGCACCGATTAAGGTCGTCAAGTATTTGCTACCTAACCTTGAAAAATCGAAAAATGCTAAAATCGTCTTGATGGGAGCTTTATCCGGCTTAGATAATTTCCCAAGCCCTGAAGTCGCTAACTCTTCTTCAAAATTTGGATTAAGGGGAGTTGTTCATTCCCTGAGGCAAACATTGAGCTCGTCCGAAATGGGAGTGACGGTTATCAACGCAGGCAACATAGGTACACCAGAAGTATTGGAAGACTTGAAAAACTCAAATCTTGACGAGTCAAATGCGATTCCTATAGCTGACTATCTAAAAATCATTGAACTCATTTTGACTTTGAGTAAGAATACAACTTTAAAAGAGATAGACTTGCCCAATACGAAAGGAAAAAGTGCGTAAAAGCCAGCTTAAAGCAATTTAGGTGATTTTTGGCAGTCAAGGTGATAAAGCGAAAGTACAGAGATGGCTAAAGGAAACTGTTTGAAGAGACTTCAGCTCGCAGGAGTTTTTTTACTTAAGAATCTGCCTATGCCAGCAGGTAGGCGCGGTGCGATTTCTTGACTTTGGAAGTACTCCCTTGCCGGGTGCGCGCAGATTCATTAGTTTTATCGGGGCTTGCCAAGCTCGGGGCGCATTCCAGCTAGCTTGACGTTAAGTTGCTAACGCAACCCCTATCATTACCATAAAGCCATTGCACAAGTCGAAACAACGATTCTTACATAGGTTGTGTTTGGTCATTCAAATGAAAAGCACTGTATCATATATATTGATTTTCTACATTCTATTTGCTTGTAAAAAAGATGACGAAACAAGTAGGTCTGAAAATGCCAACACTCACATCGAATATTTCGGATTTACGATAGTCGATACATATTGGGATGACCCAACTGATTTAGAAATCAAAACTAACTATGCTGACGAAATTCATGACTTTAGCAACATAGCCGATATCCTCGTTGTAAACCCAAATGATAATATTGTCGGAAGAACACAAAACTTTTCGGAATTAGAGTTAAAGGCCATAATACATCTCAACGAATTGTTTTTTGAGTTAATAGATAATAACAGTCCGTCAGAGTCAAATTTTGATTTACGACTCGATTTTCAAGAAAGATGGAACGAATTTAAAAGTATAAATCAATCCATTTTAAATACAGACTACATTGGAGCGTTATATATTGGCGAAGAGCCCACCTGGAACGGAATAACCTTTGCAGAATTAAATGCCGTAGCTGAGCTACTTCAGACAGAATTCCCAGGCATTCCCACAATGGTAATTGAAGCTTATCCCTCATTGAATGAGTTGCAAATTCCACCATCTGTGGACTGGGTTGGTTTTGACCGTTATTTCATTAAAAATCCAAACTATAGTGATGAATTTCAACAAGATTGGAATCTACAAAAGTCGAAGCTTTCAAATCCAAACCAAAAAATCATGGTGATCTTGGACAGTCATTATATAGATTGGGCGCATGGAGACTTTGGAAACATAGAGTTGACACAAATGGATGAAGTAGCCAATAACTATTATGACCTGGCGAAAAGAGATGAAAGGGTCATTGGTATTTTAGGATATTTTTGGCCAAACGCATTTGATGTTCCAGGATCTATTGGTGCTAGAGGAATGCCTCAAGAAGTGAAAACAGAATATGAAAGAATTGGAAGAGAAATAACAGGAAAAAATAACTAACCGTACCAGTGGTCATGAGTAATTGTCGGGCTAATCAAGAAAAGGCACATTTCTTACGCTCCACCACGCTGAGGCCAAAACAAACACCAAGCTCCATTGGCTTGCATAGTTTTATAAAGCGCACCTGACTCAATTTTAGTAGTAGTTAAATCAATTAAGTGAAATCAATAGATAGCTTTTATTTTAACCAGGAAGAACCCGCTAAAAGCTGTTTATTGGCTTTGAAATCTGTTATACTGAATTACAATTCCGCATTTGAATCGAGGTGGTATTATCGCTTACCTTGTTTTATGTATAAAAATCAGATCTTCTGTTATTTATGGATAGATAAGAAAACTCAATTCCCTTACATAGCCATAGGGAAAGGAGTAAAGATCGAACATCCTGATTTAGTGCAAGGAAAAAGAACCTTTACGAAATTATTGATGATTGACCCCAATAAAGATATTCCCATAGAAAAAGTGCACACCATATTCGATATGGCTATGGGATTATATGATTGAAAACGCCATTGGCTTCTGCTAGCGCATTTCAAATTTTAGATCGGCGGAGATACGGTATTTGACCATTAGCGTATTCATCTTATTGAACCTGGCAACTGTCACTGATTTCATATCAAGAGTCTGCTTAGTGGGTATAAAAAGATTGGTAAGCTTTTCTGGAGTTTGACCGTTGCCAAGTTTAGGGGTCAATATCTTAACATTGTATCCCATCAGAAAAAACTGGTCCAGTGAAAAAGATAACAATAAAAAAAGGTGAGGTGCTTCAGCGAAGCGGAGAGTTCAATACAAAAGTGTACCATGTGGAAACGGGCCTATTGCGTAGCTACTCCATCGACCAAAATGGCAAACAGAATATTTTTATGTTTGCTCCTGAAGGATGGGTAATTACGGACACTTGTGCGCCTCAATCTGAATCAACACTATTTATAGATGCCCTAGAAGATTCAACTGTCATTGTTTTACAGAAAGACCTGGAAAGAGAAAAACAACATGTGGCCGCATTGACCAAAAGATTAAATGCTTTGCAAAAACGTATTTTGATGCTGATCAGTACAAACGCAATTGAACGCTACGAGCACTTCATTCAAGCGTATCCCAACATAGTGCAACGTGTTCCGCAACATATGATTGCCTCTTATATTGGTGTCAATCCGGAAACCCTGAGTGCTGCCAAGTCTAAACGTATGAAGCAAGGCAATTAATTCATTTCTTATGAAATCATAATGCATAGCTATTTCGAGCTTCCGAGATTTGGGTTTGACACTAAGTAGAAAAATTTAGACTCAAGTAGCATGATGAGTAATTATAGTATATTCTTGAAAATTTCTGCCGTCCTGTGGTTCATATGGGGAGCAGTTCACATGTTTGCCGGAATAATGACTGATAGCTTTATCCTAAGTGGGGATATCGCAGGAGCAGTTGGAGGTATAGCAGATGCAGTTGATCCCAGCACCCTTCAAATCAATTACCCAGATGCAGCCGGAGCTATAATTGGCCAACACGGATTTAACCTACTTTGGATTGGACTGACGACCCTGATCTGCTCTTTTTTCGTATGGAAAGGGAACAAAAATGCTATCTTCCTAGCAGCAATTACCGGTGGTCTGGCTGATTTAGGCTACTTTCTTTTCATGGATTTAGGTGGGTTCTCAAACTTCATGCCTGGGACTGTAATGACCTTTGTTTCTTCTGCCGCTATTATTTTGAGTTTTATCGCTTACTTTAAAACCAAAAATCAGGTAGCTGTTGCTTAGTTGGCAACTAAGACGGAAAAGCCTTTTCGTCTTATTCTATTTGGTGGTAGCCGTTTCGTTTGCCCAGAGAGAGAAGATCACCAGCATTAATCCATTAAGGGCGGAAGAATCTTATTTATATCTGGATTCGACAGGGGAAAAAACCATTTTTCTCCAGCCTCTCAAGTTAATAACCATCGATAGGGGCAATGCTTTTTTCTTATCCTTGGGGGGTGAATATCGAGCAAGAGTCGAACACTACAGCAATGAGAATTATACCTCCGAAG
>JAHCMJ010000107.1 GCA_019192485.1 Cyclobacteriaceae bacterium HetDA_MAG_MS6
TGAGGATCTTTTGGGTAGTGACTGCACCTGATCGAGTTGATGTTGTTTTCCTTCATCAAACGCATATCGGCAAGGGTCAGCTCCTCCGATACCACATGCCCCTTTTTCTGATCGTGGTCGTGAAGGTTCACTCCTTTGAGATAAACAGGAATCCCATTGACTAGAAGCTGCCTGTTTTTGATTTCAACCCGTCGAAAACCAATCATACGCCTAGTGACATCTATGACACGCCCTCTTTTATCATGAATGGCTAGGGTCAGTTCATAAAGATTCGGGGTTTCGGCGGACCAAATTTTCACCTTTTCAATCTTTTTCTTTAGTCGGATATCAGCAGCCTGTAAGGTTTGCTTCTCGTTGACTATGACATGCGAACTATCCCTGAGCTTGATGTCCACTGTACAACCAGGGCAGGCTGCATCATTAGAGATTGACATCTCCAAACTCAGTAAGCCATCCGTATATTGATTGTCTAGGTTGGCCTCAACCTGGAAATCTTCTATGTAAGTAGTCGACGTGGCGTACAGATAAACATCTCGATCAAAGCCGCTCAATCGCCAAAAATCTTGATCCTCGATGTAGCTAGCATCAGACCATCGATATACTTCGACCGCTAGCTGGTTTTCTCCTGTCAGAAGAAAATCTGTGACATCAAACTCGGCAGGAAGTTTACTACCCTCGCTATATCCCACTTCCTTGCCATTTATCCATATGTACATAGCACTACGCACAGCTCCAAAGTGTAGAATGATGCGTTTTCCTTTCCAGCGTTTAGGTAGATCAAAATATCTCTTGTAGGAGCCGACAGGATTGTATTCATCGGGAATCGTCGGAGGGTTTTTGGGGAAAGGGTAAGTGATGTTGGTGTAGATCGGGATACCGTGACCTTGTAGCTCCCAATTGCCAGGAACCGTGATATCGTCCCAGGTACTGACATCAAAATCAGTTTGATAAAAGTCTGTAGGGCGATCGCTCGGTTTTTTTGACCATTGAAATTTCCAAGCTCCGTTGAGTATCTGATAATTGGAAGATTCCTTCCATTGACCGGCCTTGGCGGCGGCTTCGTCTGTAAAGTGATAAAAAGTTGCTCGAGGTGGTAGTTTATTACTTTCGAATACTTTGGGATCTTGCCATTCCTTCTGTGCTATGGCATTAGAAAAAGCCAATATTGTAATGGCCAATACTAACTTGTTTCTCCAAAAAAAATAGGTGTTTTTTCCAAGGCTTTTCATGTACTCCTAAAATTTCATCGTAATCATATGAGTTTGATATCTCCAGCAATACAGGATAATATTTACCTAGTTAGCGAATGCTTTTGTCGGTGTAAGTTACGACCTAGAGATATTCCTGCCTGTTTTGATTTCACAAATTGTCAAAGTAGTCGAAATTTAATTTTTGTCTGACAAGACGAGAATAATACAACTGTAATCGACAAATGCTCCATCCAACTAGAATCGTGTTTTTAATCTGCTTCATAAAGTGATGCGTTGCATCAGGATAGGTTGATTGAGACGTTGCGCAGCTTTGCCTGGCGATGAAGTACTTATAAAAAAGTCAGCCGAACCCTGAAACGGAATGGCCTCACCTTTTTCGTTGAATATATCGAATCTTTCAAGTTCTATGTCCATCGACGTCGTTTTTTTAGAGGTTGGTTCTGCGGATAGCCTTGAGAACTTTACCAGCTCATAATTGGGCGTTTCAACCACTGGATGATCATATTTGACATACAATTGAACAACCTCATTTACCTGAAAGTCGGATTTATTTTCTACTTCGAATTGTATGCTCAGTATATCTTCTTTTTTTTCAATAGAAAGATTGGCTAACTCGACTTGGCCGTAAGTCAAACCGTAGCCAAACGGATACAAGGGTTCTTTCTCCATGTACCTGTAAGTACGACCTTTGAGTTCGTAGTTATTAAATTCAGGCAATTGACTAACATCTCTAGGGAAGGTGATCGGCAGCTTGCCTGTAGGTGCGGAATTTCCGAAAATAACATCTGCTACCGCCTGTCCTCCGGCCTCACCAGGGTACCAGCTGTAAATAATGGCATCAACCAAACCTTCTATTTCAGAAAGATCTACCGGACTACCGGCGCACACCACCAACACTACGGGTTTTTCGTCGTTGGCCAGCTTTCTTATTAGATTCAATTGGCTAGCAGGAAGCTGCATGGTAGGATTATCACCATGGGTAGAAGATGCTGCGGCCTCTCCCTCCTCTCCTTCCAGTAGTGAGGAAAAACCGACTACACAGATGGTGGCGTCTGCTTCTCTGGATTGCACACTGTACCAATCAATGGGATTAGCATTTGGGGCGTTGAGTAGTACTCCGGGGCGATATTCGACTCTCGTCGTGGTAGAGACTGTTTTTGTTACTCCCTCCACTATTGTGATCATATTTTGGGACAATCCGTTATAATTTCCCAACAGGGAAAGCATATTACCGGCCAAAGGTCCCACCATATAAACAAAGTCCAATTCCTTTTTCAAAGGAAGTGTACGATTGTCATTTTTCAATAGTACTATAGATTTTTGAGCAGCTTCTAGGGCCAGTTGCTGATGCACTTCGTTATTCACATCTTTAGCTCCTAGGTGCCTAAAGGGATCACTCTCCTCCGGGTCAAAGAAGCCAAGTCGAAATTTGGTCCGTAAGAGGGGCCGTAGCAGATCGTCGATCTGCTTCTCCGAAACCAGGCCCAGGTTCACCGCCTTGTCTATCTGCTTATAGGCTTGTCCACAATTTAGGTTTACACCACTTTCTACAGCAAGTGCTATTGCTTGCACCAGGCTATCTGTATATTGGTGTCCCGATTGAATATCCAGAATAGCCCCACAATCACTAACCACATGCCCATCAAAGCCCCATTGATCCCTCAATACCTCTTGTAACAAACGAGGGCTTCCACAGCATGGCTCACCATTTGTACGATTGTAAGCGCACATGATTGCTTCTACACCTGCTTCTACACTTGCCTTGAATGCCGGAAAGTAATACTCCGCCATTTCCTTTGGGCTGGCCAAGGCATTGAATCCATGGCGCTCCCCTTCCGGTCCGCTATGAACAGCAAAGTGCTTGGCACAAGTCGCAACTTTGAGTCGGTCAGGATCCTCTCCTTGCATGCCTCTGATAAATGCCACCCCCATCCGGCTGGTCAAGTAAGGGTCTTCCCCGTAGGTTTCCTGACCCCTACCCCAGCGTGGGTCTCGAAACATGTTAACATTTGGACTCCAGTAGGTTAGGCCCATATATTGTGAAAATGGTTTGCCGGCTTTCGTCAACTCATTGTGGATCGCTCTAGCTTCATCAGCAATAGCCGCTCCTATTCTATTTACGAGATCAGGATCGAACGTAGCCGCTAAGCCTATAGTTTGAGGAAAAACTGTGGCCCGAGCTGATCTAGCCACGCCATGCAAGGCCTCATTCCACCAATTGTAGGATTTTATATTTAATCTGTCGATAGCCGGACTGTCGTACCGCAACTGACTCATCTTTTCGTCAAGGGTCATCTCTTTTAGGAGTAGATCAATCCTCTTGGACAGTGGCTGTTTGACGCTTAGCCATGGGTGCGCGTATTGGACAGCGACTTTCTCCTTTTTACTGCCTGAGCAAGAGATCAGAAGGACCAGTGTTAACGATAGCACATTTTTCATCTGTGAAGTAGTTTTATAATCCTATTTAGTGACCAGAAAAATAAATTTTACCCCATAAAGCAATGGGTATCAAGCTTTGCTGCATTAGAAATCTATCCTATTTATCCAGCTAGATTAGTTACCTACAAAAAAGGTCTTCTCGTCCCGCCCCACTCCGATTAATTTCAGAGAGTGCCATGCTTTTGGTAGTTTTCCTGCGTCTTGCAAAACGCCCATATCAGTTATTTTAAGCCCACCAAATCCCATCATCATGGCTTGCAACACGCCGCCGGCACCTGTAGCGAAGTATGGGTTGTACGATCCAGGTGTCTCCATAATCACCCTAAACGGCCCCCACATGTTGGGTTGGTATCCATCTTTAAAGGTCTCATAGGCTTTTTCGATATCACCATGCCTGGCATAGAGTAACGCAAAAATGGACTTTGTCATAGCAGGCGTATTCAAAGATGACACCCGCTTTTTGTAATATTCCAAATCTTTAATTACTTGCCTGGAATCAGACACTTGGGCTAGAGGATAGGCAAGGAGATTCACATCTGCCTGCTTAATAGGCTCCCCTACGTAGCTGGAGTGTTCTTTGGTAACGCCGTTTGGCATTTGCTCAATCACAAGTGCATCGGCAATGACACTCCACTCCGGATCCGGGTCTACATCTATGACATAAGCTGCGCTAGTGGCGTATCTTAGGTTAGCTTTGGTTGCGGCATTGGTCCAGGCGTCATTATCTATGTTTTCGGCCCACTCGTCTGCTCCTACCACATTGCGTATCTCATAATCGCCGTTTTTATTTTTGGTTACCCTGCTTTTCCAAAAAGTGGCTGTTTCTTTTAGCAGTGGCCAACCTTTATTTTTGAGCCAGCTCGTATCTTGAGTGACACAGAAATACTGCCAGGCGGCCATGCCGACGCATGCCGAAATGTGGTGTTCAAATGGACCACTCAAAGCCCAGATCGGTGTTTCTTCTTCTCCGCTTGCCGCACTCTCCCATGGAAACATGGCTCCGTCAAAACCATGATCATTGGCATTGATTTTAGCGGCCGCTAATCGATCGTATCGATACTCAACCATGGACTTTGCTAGCTGAGGCTGCAACAGCAGGATGGGTGGGTACATCCATATCTCCGCATCCCAAAAAACATGACCATTATATCCAAGACCACTGAGCCCCATTGGAGAAAGACTATTAGCTGAATAGGATCTTACAAATGAGTATAGGTGATAAACCATGTTATTGAGATCCTGCTGAACTTGCAAATCTCCCTCCAATTCTATCCTCCCGGTCTTCCATAGCTTTTCCCAGGCCTCCTCGTGATCAGCTATTAGCATTTTGCTACCCTGCAGCGAAGCAAATATGGTCAGTCTTTGTGCCTCATTGTAGGGGTCTGCCCGATGCGAGCTAGTGACTTGCGAACTAACAATAGCCACCTTATAAGTCTCTCCTTTTTTCAACTTTTTGTGGAAGAAAATCTGATGCATATTGTTATCCCACATTTCGTGATGGACACGTGGCTCTTGTCCTGGCTCTTCCTCAAATATGAAAGCGTTGCATGCTGTCAATAGCAGTTTCCCAGATGGACTTTTTGCGGTGGATGTGAGTAGAGGAAGTGTCGTTTCAGGTATGACAATTTCCGTAAAATCCTGTTGTACTTCTCTCAAAGCGTCAGGAGCACTCATGATGCTTCCTAGTCTCAGTTCAGCATCCCTGGTAGGGGTAATCTCAATTTCCATCAATGTGGAAAAGGGCAAATGCCTCAGTGCCCTGTAGCTAACAGAAATTTTAGCCCCTTTTTCAAAAAAAAAGCTACTTCTAAAGTATGACTGCCTCATGTTGAGTTGCTGCTTCATTTCTGACACGTTAGGTGCACTCACCCGGTGGCCATCCAACTCGACAAAGGCATTGAGCATATTGAAGCTTCTTAACATATTGCTTACCATCCCCCTGCCGTAGGTATCGTAGGCTCCCGCCATGACAATCTCTTTTACCTGCAATGGGTTGGGTGAAGAAACCACCCCTATCTGTCCATTTGCAATAGTCACTCCGGCATAATTTCGTGGATCAACTGGGTTTGCTTCAAGAACCCAGGGGTCCTGCGAAAATCCTACCGCGGACGATAAGCCAATACAAAAGGCTAATGCTATTCTTTTTCCCATTTTAATATGAGCATTTGGTTCGGTAACAATACAAATCCGTTATCTTGTATTATATTCTCACCATACAACACTTTTGACCTACCGATATCTCGGTCGATCTGTACCGTAGACTGTTCCTCAGCTGTATTGATAAAAATTCCGAGTAACTGATTTTCTGATTCCATCCATTTCATCACCAAGTGGCCATCATGGCGGATACTGGGAATGTTCTTGTCAGATGGGATCACTTCCCTGATCCATTTGGCTAACGGTTTAGGGTCGTGTAACCAGGCACCCAGTCCTAATAAGCTTGGCACCCATGTAACACGTCCTTTTCCTAATGAATGTGTTGCAAAGTCATTTCCACTTGACAATATACCTTTGAACAAGTGTGCAGGTAGTTTTTTACTTTCTATACTTACTTCAAAGACGTTCTCAACTAACCTGTGTTCTAAAAGCTCTCCTCCTAGAAAACCTACATACCTAGAGGTATCTAGCCATCTGTTAAACAAGTTTTCGTCGAACTGACCTGACATACCTGTGATAAGTAATTGACCTCCGTTTCTTGCATATTGTTCCAGGTTTTCCCAATCTTGGTCAGACACACTTAATTGATTGGGGAGGATGATCACTTTAGGTGGATCTACCCAATTGACAGTTCCGATTTCACCATACTTTACGGGGATACCTATACTTGTCAGCGCTTTGTAATAGCCCAATGTGGATTTCATAGAAGCCCCCCAATTGCGGGCTTCGTAAGGAGATTGAGTAACGTGAAGGTACTTTTCCGCCCAAATAGATTCATGCGTGTATAGGATTTGAATATTCTCCTTCAGCGGCCGGCCTGTCTCAAAAAAGTGGTCTTCAAGCATGATATTAGCGATCTTACTTACTTGGCCTAATCGATCGGTTGCAGCTCCATTGTAGTTCAAAAGCGACCATTCCCCCGCTTCTATACCTACGGATCTTGGATTTAATGACCAAAAGATAGTGCCCTCCGCTCCTGAGAAAATGGTTAACCAAAGCCATTGTGCAAGCTCCTCGTCTGTGGGGCTAACGGGATTATAGCCACTGAAAGTGTTAGCTCCTCCTTGTAATTCTGTTACCCAATAAGGTTTGCCCAATGCGCTGGTTCGGATCAGATCGCAATTGGCAGCTACAGCCATTGGGTAGTCTTTTCTATCAAAAAATCGAAAATGCCAGCTAGGGTGAATTGATGCTCCCAGAGAAGACAGGAAAGGCATCCACCTGGGGAAATCATACTCATCGACGAGCGAAAACAACTGATGATTGTTGACGTGTGTTGGTGTCTCAGTGTCTAACTTCTTGATTTCTGTTGCGATCCATTTCAAAAACCAGGTATTCAGCTCTAATAAAAATTGGTTCTTTGAGAGATCTGCTTGTCTGTAATGATGAAGCCCGTCAGGAATGCTACCAATCGAGTCCTTGTATGCCTTGAACCTCTGATTCGCGAAAGGCGTATTGGGCAAATAGCCCAGCCCAGGCTCATTGATCAAGACCCAAGCAGCCAGCGCGGGATGACCCTTGAAATGTAAAACCAATTCCCTGATGTAATCCGATATTCGGCTAAGTTGGTTGTCATCATCAGGTAGCTTGATACCTCCGACGTTTTCAAAGGGTACCTCGGGAAAAATGGTAGCAAAAACATGTATGTCATATTTTTTTGCAGCTTCAAAAGCCCAATCAAAAAGTGTAAAATCTAACTCACCCTGTCCATTCACCATGTAGGATTCAAACATCCGAATGCGACAGGAAGTAAATCGGTTTTGTGACAGGATCTCAAACCACCTGAAAATCTGCTCCTTCGATTGTCCAGGCTCAATAAATACCTGAGCACCAACGCTTGGAACAGTAGAAACTTGCGCTTGTAGCAGACCAGTGCTAAAAAGTAAACTACAGAGCCAGATCTTCATTTAGAAAGCACCTTTGTGTCACCAACTAAAGCGATCTGCCGCATCTCAGCAAAAGATTCTGGCTGCCCGCCTCCGATATGATAACTGATGTTTCCAGCTTCGACCTGCCGCAAATAATCAGATCCTATGAACGACATATCTTTAGGTGAAAGCGTAAACTTTATCTCTTTGGTTTCTCCTGGCTTTAAAAACAAGTACTGAAATCTCTTCAATGACAGTCGTGGTACGGGAGCAGTTGCGGATTCATGCCGCAAATAAAGCTGGACTACCTCGCCGGCCGCCATAGTGCCTCTGTTGCTCACGTCGACGGTTATTTCTATCGAATCTCCGGTATTCACTTTTTGAGGATAAGTAAATTTGCTGTATTCAAACGCTGAATAGCTCAGACCATATCCAAAGGGAAACAAAACCTCTCCATCAAAATATCTGTAGGTTCGGTTTTCCATCGTGTAATCACTGAAATCCGGAAGATCGTCAACCGATCGGTAGAACGTAATGGGCAAGCGACCTGAAGGGCTAAAGTCACCGGCAATCAACTGTGCAATAGCTGTTCCCGTTGCCTCTCCTGGATAAAATGCCTGAACAATGGCACCCAGATTTTCATTCTCCCAATTAAGTGCTACTGCACTTCCACTGAAGTTCACCATAACTATGGGCTTTCCTAGCTTTTTGAGTTCTTTGAGCAGATCACGCTGAACTGTGGGCAAGTCAATGTGTGTCCGGTCGCCATGAGAAAAACCATCAATATTTAACTGCATTTCTTCTCCCTCTAATCTTGGTGAGATGCCTCCGCAAAAAATGATTACTTCCGCCTGCTGGGCAGTGGCCATTGCCTCCGCTCTATATGCTTTGGACTTATTGACCCATCGTAAGTGAACGTCAGGACTAATTGTATTGCCCCACCAAAAGGGTTCTATCCTAAAGACTACCTTAAACTTGTATTCAATATCCTTCGTCAGTGATATAAAACGATCCTCAACCAGCACATCGTCAACGTATATTTCATATTCACCGTAGAGAATATACATATCAAATTGATATAGTCCTGATGATTCAGGTTTTAATATGCCGTCCCATTCCACAGCAAATGAACCCTCTAGCTTATTTGTAATCGGATTTTGCTGCCATAGAAAGTCAATTTTTTCATCTATACGCTGCATTGATGGCTCTTTTCGCACATCCAACCCCTTATTATACTTCGCCGCCAATCCGGAGATGAGCTTTCCACCTTCCTTATGAAAAAGCACCTTTGCAGGTAGCACCTCTTTGTTTGCATATACATCTGGCACTAGAGGACTTCCAACCGCATAGGAAACTTTATTGTCACCAAAACGGGTCTTTATGCCCTCCAGTGGCGTTACCGCATTGACGGGCTGACCGTTATAGTTTCCCAGTAGGACATCTATGTTGTCGGCATTTGGTCCAATCACTGCAATTTTTTCTCCTTCGCTAAGTGGTAAAACACCATCATTCTTAAGCAAGACCAATGATTGCCTGGAAAGCTCGTCGGCTGCAGCCAAATGTGACTCTTGACCAACAACCTCTATAGGTATCTGGCTGAATGGCACCTGGCCCTCAGGATCAAATAACCCCAGGGCTATGCGAGCTTTGAATAAGCGAACCAGAGACTTATTGATATCCGCCTCATTGACCATACCTATTTTCAAAGCTTCATGAATATTATCTATTAAAAAGGCTTCGCTCTCTTCGCAATTGAGATCTGTGCCTGCAGCAAGCGCCCAACCCAATGCTTGAGATGGCCTTTCAACTATATGGTGTTTGCCTTGCTGATAAAAGTCGCTTATTGCTCCGCAGTCAGTCACCACGTACCCATCAAAGCCGAATTGATCCCTAAGCGTTTTTTCGAGAAGGAAGCTAGATCCGCAGCAGGGTTGGTCCCGAAATCGGTTATAAGCACACATGACCGACTGTACGTCAGCTTCCTCGACGGCCATTTGAAAGGCTGGTAAGTAGGTCTCATGCAAGTCTCTGTCATTGACAAAAAAATTATCGATATGTCTTGTATACTCCGGACCTGAATGCACTGCATAGTGCTTTGCCGTGGCTATGGATTTGAGGTAATGCGGATCATCGCCCTGAAGGCCATTGATAAAGTTGACCGCCATTCGACCTGTCAAGAATGGATCCTCGCCATAGGTCTCCTGCCCTCTACCCCACCTGGGATCTCGAAAAATATTAATGTTGGGTGACCAAAAGGTGAGCCCGGTGTAAATACTTCGGACATCATGTTTTGCAAAGTGATGGTGCTTGGCCCTGGCTTCATCGGAAATGATCGAAGCCATTCGATGCACCAATGGCTCATTGAATGTAGCGGCAAGGCCAATGGCCTGAGGAAATACGGTAGCCTTGCCGGCTCGTGCCACTCCATGTAGAGCCTCGTTCCACCAATTGTAGGCTGGAATCCCTAGCCTTTTTATAGCCGGAGCATTATTGAAAAGCTGTAAGAGTTTTTCTTCTGTTGTCAACCTGCTAACAATATCCTTAGCCCGTTTATTCGCGTCGAGTTCAGGATTTAAAAAGGGATAAGGATATTTAAGATCTTTATCTTGTTGCCTGGGTCCGCCGCAAGCGATTAGGCCAACTAAGGTCACTGCGAATGCGAACTTCATTCTTTTATCATATTTCGGTTTACTGTCAATATCAAATCTCTACTTGCCAGCCCCTTACTAACGAGCTCATTCCAGAGTGCGTACACTGCCACATTCCACCCCATGTTAGGTTTATTGGGTTCACCGGTAAGGGTATTGATGTGTTCGTAGGTGGTACCGCCAAGGGAAAAATCCAATCCTATTCGCCATTCTAATAGTTCTAGAGCATCCTCTATTCCATGCAGGTAGCAGGTCATCAGAAAGAGATTGTCGTACAAGAAGTAAGATCCACCTCGGAAGTACTCCCCATCCACCCAATCACCTCTCGATACTTGAGATTTGTATCCAGGGATATCATATTCCTCTAATGGTAAGAATTCACCTGTCGGCGTGGAAACGACCTTAAAACCAAACTCCGTTTTTGCATTTTTCACCATTCGGTCAAAGTGGCTTGCTACTCTCTCACTCGGCAACAACAAGGTATCCAGATAAACTTTAGCTAATAAATCTGCTACGATGGCATCCGGACTTAAAATGCCCTTAAGTCGACTAACAGGAAAGTAACCGAGCTCTTGATCGTATAGCGAGTTGAATACTGCTGCCGCCTTAGCAGGAGATGAATTCAAGGCTAACCCTAATCGCTCAGCTGCTATTAAGGCCACGACGAAAAGTCCCTGATTATAGGTGATCACATCGTTTTTCTCAAAAGCCATCAGGTCACCCCAATATTGAAAATCCAATCGGCCGTCGCCCTCGTAAAAGCTGTAAAATGTGTTTGCTAACACCCTTTTTTCGATGGCATCTACGTACGCCTGCACTTTGCTCAAATCAATAGGAATCCCCTCCTTATGAGCTCTATATGCCCATATCACTGCAAATAGAGGATACTCAGCAAAGTGATTTACCTCATTCAACTCATTTTTTAGACATTCGCCCGAATACTCGTTTGATAGCATGGTGCTTATCCAAAATGCGTCTCTTCCGTATTGGGTGTTGCCGTACTCCACCGCCGGAATCACCCATAGGTCGCTTCTACCGGTTTCATTAACCCTTAAGTTCATATATGGTGTTGAAAATGATAGCGCACCGAAGTAATCTTCATCCTGCATTTTACCAAAGTGAGAAGCGATCGTAGTATTTACAGACTCTCGAAGCTCCGTAAGCTCATTGCCGGTATCAGATAGTACCACACATTGGAATTTATGAGATTGATCCGGGGATACTACATGATAATAAGGAATGACTCTTCCCGTGGTAAACACTTGAGTCTTTTCCGTATTGTAGTCAAGATCAAGTGTGTCGTAAGGGGCAGGCTGCACTCCCGGCGATATACCATCATCACCTGACCTCAAACTGAGCACCCCGCTTTGAATGTCAAACAATTGACTTGTAAAATTATCGTAGTGAAAGGGGGCATCAGAAATAGCGATGTAAAAACTAGCATCATGCTGTGCGGCAATTACGGGCACTGCCTGCATCGGTATGGTTTCCGCGATCCAGGCATTGAGATCATGTGGGCTCTGACGAAACATTTCCTTCGAATCTACAGATCCGTTGAAATTGTAAGCCTGAAAGGTATCGCCTCGCGGATACAATAAATCCAATGAAACAAAAACACTATCTACGGTGCTGGAAATCACCTCGGTATCAACGGCCGTATATCTGGGAAACCTTTCTGTTGATATAGTGACCGTAAAGTTTTCGACTTTAAAGATCATTTCGCTATCGGTCGCCAGGTCTGAGAGTTCACTTACAAGAATCTTGTCGCCAGTAGCTGTATGGAGATTGATCTGCCACTTAATCGAATCGATGGATTTGTTACAACTACTCATGGCTAAAGAAGCAGCTATCAACAGCAACAGGTTCTTAATCCTCTGAGCCATAGTATCCTTCCTCCATAAATTTCATAATGCCCATCAATGCCCCCCAGTGATAGTAAGTATCTGCCATCAACTGGTCGGAAACGTTTTCTACACCAAGATCAGCGTTAATATTTTCGAATACCGCATTATGATTTCTCCAGGCGTCCATAAACAGCCGATAAGACTTATCTGCCAACTCTTCAGCAGCTTCTGACGAATAGTTTTTGAGACCCAAATACACCAAAAAATTCATCGGAGGCCAGATAGCCCCTCTCCAGTAAATATTATCATACTTTGGATTGTCGAAAGAAATGGAGGGAAGCTGATACTTACCATAAAATTCCTCAGTATTGTAGTAGTGCTGCTGCAATATTTCGTTTGCTTGGCTCTTACTGGGAATATTGGCGATCATAGGATAAAAAAGTGTTGGACTCTTTTGGTCTGAGAAACCATCTCGAGCCAAATCTTTATTGAGATAGCTACTCTTCGATTCATCCCATAGAGTCCTAGTAAGCTTTTTATACTTCTTTTCTTTCTTGCGCAATTCTTCTAGTACTTCATTCTTACCCAGAACGTTCGCCATTTTGATAAGCGACTGACAATCGAGAACATAAAGGCTTTGTAACCCCACGTCCGCCAGTTGGAGAAGGCTGGCATTTTTTGTTTCGATCATCTTGAGATCCTCGTACATAGGACTGTTGTCCAGACCAGACTCCCATGCAGCTATTTGTGCACTGGCCCCTTTCCAACCGCCCCAAGTTAGGTAACCATCTTGCAGCATACGATGACGTGGCCACCAATGGTTCCAGGCCAAAAGCTGATCAAATACTTCTTCTAAAAACCATCTATCTCGATATCGCTCATAAAGCATCCAGCAAATGGTACTACCAATGGGGGGTTGTGACATTAACGAAACAGTGCCATCCGCCATCTGGTAATGGCCTATGTTACCGCTCTCATGCGGGTAGGCAGTCACAGCTATCGCGTTGCTGTAGGCCAATTCCTTATTGTCCAACGCAAAGAGAAGCGAAGCCAAATACGTGTCCCAGTTAAATAGCACGTGACCTTGCCAAGCCTTATTCCAAGCGCGACTGACGGGAGAGATCACCCGTTCCTTCGACGGATCATAGATCGTATTCCATCCCAATACGGCTTGAATGGCTTTAAAGCCTTCCGCATATTCACCAAACCGATTAGCATACATATGATAGTCCAACTCGGCCTGTCGAAGTATTTTCTGGATTTCAGATAAACTTCTCTTGTCGCCGGTGTACACCGCAATGGGTTCTTCGCTACCTTTTATTGCTAAGTAAGGTGTAGTGTAAAGCTGGTAGGGCTCAAAAACCGTGGCGGTTGTATGTATCATAATGGAATCTTGCTCATATCGAGCTAAGATGTGGCCTTTTTGGGGTAAGACGGAACCAGGGGTATTCCAAAGGAAGCCAATGGGTATCTCCAGTTGATACTGGACGGAGCTTATTTTTTGGGGTGTGATCAAGATGAATAAATTTTCATCTACTGTAGTGGACTGTACCCTAAGGTGGTGACCCTTCCAACCTTCAATTAAGAGCTCTGTATATGCA
>JAHCMJ010000108.1 GCA_019192485.1 Cyclobacteriaceae bacterium HetDA_MAG_MS6
ATTTAGTATTCAATTCTGAACTAAAATCACTGTCCTGTTTTTTGGGGTACCATCAATAATGCTGCTATAAATGACTTTCTAGTTAAATTATCTTGTAGGATTCTGGGTAACTTTCCCCTGTAAATTTCTACAATTCTAGATTAAATCGAACATTGAACTGAAAGTTAATGTCCAAGTTAAGAAGTGGGATAGGATGGAATAGTGTTAGTGATTTCTTTTAATTGGACTCAACTCATTTCATATAATTACCCTTTGTATAGACCTCAAGGATTTTCATATTCAATAGAAACTCGTATTTGGCATTTATCTCTTCTATAGCTGATTTGCTGTAGGTATTTTCTGTTAGTAAGTAATCTTGGATATCTACTCTTCCCTGTTCGAACCTTTCCTTCATCACCCGTGCTATTTCTTGTTTGGACTTTGTTTTTATAATGGTATACTGCCAAAAACTCTTCAATTGTCTTACCTCCAATAGTAACCTCGTGCAGTTGCTTTGAACTTCCTGGCTCACCTTTTGAAATTGTATTTGAGCGATATCGGCGTTTACTTGCGCTTTCTGGGTAGCATAATAGTTGACAAGACCATTAAAAATAGGAACGTTTATAGTGAGTGAAACAAATCTTCTCAAGTTAAAATTGAGTTGGTTTATGTAAGTATTAGTCTGGAACTCTCCTGGATTTCCTCTTTGAGGAATTAATTCCGGAGCCAAAGATGAGAAGCTGGTAGCCAGACCTGCATCAAGGCGGACACTAGGAAGGGCAGCTACTGATGTGAGTTTCTTGTTGTATAAAGCAATTTTTCTTTGTTGGGCATTATAGTTGATTACAGGATGATTTTCCATTGCATGACTTGATACTCTCTTTACTTCAATATGGTTTGGGTCATACCACCAACTATCGTCTTCCGGTTGTCGTATGTCAAAAGAGTCATAGTCGGGTAAATTTAGCAATTGCTTTAAGTTCAATTTCGCAATATGTAGATCTGAAGTTTGCTTTTGCATCTCATATACGATTTCTTGCCATATGCTTTCTGCTTCTAGCACATCTACTTGCTGTACCTTCTGGCCTTCATACAGGGTTCTGATGATTTCCAATCGTTTTTTTTCTGTATGCAATCTGTTCTCCTTGATTTTTAGTAGTTCTTTTGATTTCATTACCTCCAAAAAGCTGCGAATGATTTCACCCACCAATTGCAGTTTTACCTCCTCAAATAGATCTTGCTGGGCTTGTAGATCGGCTTTGGATATTTGACTTGTATAGCGACGACCCATTCCCTGAAAAAGTGGCACTCCCAGATTTAATCCCATACTTTGGGATTGGATAGGTTCGTCTTCAAATTGATTCGTGAAAGGGTCAATGGATCTTCCAATACTATAGTTTAGGCTTGAGCTTAGGTTTAGCCTTGGCAAATAAGAGAGTTTATTACTCTTTTGATCAATTTCAGCATGTTTAACTCTGGCGTATTGCTCTTGAATCGACAGGCTTTCTTTCAATCCGGTGCTTATACATTCCTCCAAAGTCAATGTTTTGATTTCTTGTCCATAGACCGGTTGTCCAAAGACAAAAAGTGCCGAAAGAAGTCTTAATACTAAATTCATAAGGAGTTATTCACAATTAAATCCTTGAAATGATAAAGAATTCTTTCAATAAGCTTGGTGTTTTCGGTGATAATCTCAGCCTCTCCTTCAAGTTGCTCCTGGAATTGAATTTCTTTTTTGTAGGATGTAAGCAGCCCATCTGGAAATTCGATTTCAGCCAGATAATTGCTTTGATTAGGTACCGGGCTTATGTGCCTGATCAACCCTGATATAACGCCAAATTCCTTGTATGGATAACCTAGCAATTTAACATTTACTCGATGACCTACTTTCACCTTTCCAGAACTTATCCGAGGCATAGTGATCTTACCAATTATTTCATTTTTTCCTATTGGAACAATAGTTAAGACTTCATCACCTAACGAGACAAATTGATTGTCGCTCCAGACTTTAAATAAGGACGCGCGACCGGTTATTGGGGCTTTCAGCACGTACTTATTCTGCCAGATGCTTAATTCGCTTGCAAATTTTTTTTTGGCATTTTCCAAGGCTAGATAATAATTTTCCTTGTTTTCCTGATATTGTATAGAGTTATCCCTTAGCTGTTCAGTTAACTCCTGAATTTTCAACTCTCTTGACAAAAGAGTAGAACGGAGCTTTTCATTTTGAAGTAATTGCTGCAGGAACTTACCTCTGGTAATTTCAAAGTCACTTAGTGTTATGGCTTTTTTGCTAAGAAGTATAGAGTCTCTTTGCAACTGAGTTATTATTAAATCTAGCTCGTTTCCAGCTATTATTAGTTGTTTTTTGGTATTAGCAATTATGCTTTTTTGGCTGATGATTCTCTTTCTTAAACTTTCTATCTTTTGGGGATAGTACTTTAGTTCTTTGAAGTTCCTGTGGTTGGTAAAAGCGAGTTGCAGCTTGTTAAAATCATCCTGGAGCTCGCCGAGTTGGAGTTTGAGGTTTCTTGATTCCTCCATCCGTTCTAAAAATCCTTTTTTTATAAGATTGCTTGCTACCTGAATATCTTCATACCTTCCACTACTGGAAATGACAGCTAACACCTGCTCCTTTCTAACTATTTCATTCTGTACAACAGAGAGGCTTTCGATTTGGCCACTAGCCAAAGCAACAACTTTGGACGGAGGTCGGGGGCTTGTGATCACCACTGATGCCTTGATAACCTCGGGATAGCTGATTATAAAAGTGAGTGCGATTAGCAAGATGACAAATAAAAAAAAGATAGTAATCCCCCAACGGATAATCCAGGAAGGCGAATTGCTAATAAGTTCTTCTACTTCATCACTCCTTATCTGTGTGAGTGGCTTTCCCATTATTTGTCAAAAATAAGAAGTCAATTTCAATCTTTGACCTGGTTAAAATATTGCCTGGAAGCTGCTAAGACTTTTGGTGCTAGCAGGACGGCGGAGATCATCGTAGGGATAGCCATCAGTCCGTATGCTATAAATACCAGGTTAACCACAATATCTAAACTGGCTACTGCCCCTACTAAAATGAGACCAATATACCAGTAGTCAAAGTACTTCCCATACTCAACACCAATCAAAAATGAGAGGCATTTGCGGCCGTAATAGGATAAGCCAAATATGGTGGTAAAAGCAAAAACGAGGACACTCAATACCAAAATGTAAGGACCTGCTGTTGACAAACTTTCGGCAAAAGCTCTGGAAGTGAGTAAGATGCCGTTTGACTCCTCATATTGCCAGGCTCCCGTGATAAGGATGCATAGACCTGTCATCGTGCAGATGACGATGGTGTCGATTGCCGGACCTAACATGGCAACAAGACCTTCTCTGACCGGCTCCTTGGTTTTCGCAGCTCCATGCATCATGGGTGCTGTACCAATACCAGCCTCATTGGAAAAAGCGGCTCTTTTAGCACCTTCGATGATCAGGGCACCTAGTGCTCCGCCCAAAGCGGCTTGTGCGCTGAAGGCGTCCTTGAAAATCATAACGAATGATGGGAGGACAAGATCAATGTTCAGGGCGATGATGAGTAAAACACTGGCTACATACAATACAACCATAGATGGCACCAGTCGGGCGGCTACAGTACCGATTCTTTTGATACCGCCAAAAGTGACTAGGGCAACCAGGATGGCTATTACTACACCGATTCCGGCATCTAGTGAAAGGCTTTTTTCCATCGTATCGCCATTCCATCCGTAGAAGATGTCCTTTAGAGCGGCGACGATTTGGTTGGTTTGAAATACTGGTGTTGCACCAAAGAATCCAGCGATGCTGAAAAAGATGGCTAGTGGTTTCCACTTCTTCCCCAGTCCTTCAGTAATCACATACATGGGTCCACCTTGTAGCTCACCGGTAGAGTCTTTGCCCCGATACATGACAGCAAGTGTGCAAGTGAAAAATTTAGTTGAGATGCCAAAAAAAGCGCTGACCCACATCCAAAAGATAGCTCCTGGTCCGCCAGCAGCAATGGCAAGGGCCACACCACTGATATTGCCCATACCAATGGTCGCAGCCAGGGCTCCGGAAAGTGCCTGAAAGTGATTGATCTGTCCAGGATCATTGGGGTCGTCATACTTGCCCCGAAGTATATTGATCGCATGCTTGAAGTACCTAAATGGCAGAAAGCGCGAGTAGATCATGAAAAAAGCACCTCCACCAAGGAGTAGGATAAGCAATGGCATACCCCAAACCAGGTTGGCAGCGGCTACAATAAGATCTTCAATTCCTTTCACTTCAGGTTAGCTATTTTCTTTCTCTAGTAGTGGTTGCAGGTATTGCCAAATGGTATTGGCAAGGATCTCATGGCCCTCCGGAGTAGGGTGAATGCCATCGGCGAGATTCAAATCAGGCTCTCCGGCAACACCGTCCAGCAGGAAAGGGATGAGCTCGGTTTTATTTTTGGAAGCCAGCTTGGGGAAGATGTCTTTGAATGCCTGCGTGTACTCCTGGCCTAGATTTGGAGGGACCATCATGCCTGCAATAATGATCTTCACTTTCGGGTTCGCGGCTCTTACGCTGTCTATGATTTCCTGGAGGTTTTTGGGGGTTTCCTCCAGCGGTAATCCCAGCAATCCATCATTGGCACCCAATTCGAGGACGAAGATGTCCGGGATAGTTCTCAGCACCCAATCTATCCTGTTTTTACCACTGGCAGTGGTCTCTCCACTCAACCCTGCATTGACAACCTGGTAGGAATATCCCAAGGAGTCGAGCTTTCTTTGGATAATAGCAGGGAAGGCTTCATTGATATCCAAACCATATCCGGCAGTCAGGCTATTGCCGAAAAAGAGTATAATTCTAGATTTACTTGATTCTTCTGTGACAGGTTGGGTAATGTCCTGTGACACTGGCTTTTCCTTTTGATTGGGGCCATTACAATCGGTAAAGCATACAGCTAGAATGAGATAAAGAACAGGTATTCGCATGATCATGTTTCTCTACAAAGAACCTGCAAAATAACAACGAAGTACTGGAAAGGTCTTCAGCTCCACCATTGATTATGTAATGCATTAAACATTATACGTCGTAATTCGTCTTTACAGTGAACATTTCATACGCAATACAATATCAATGGCATCAATATTAGAGGTGGATAGCCTTAGGAAAACCTACACCAATGGCTCGGAGAATCTGACCGTTTTAGATGGAGTGGCATTCACAGTACCCGCGGGTGGTACGTGTGCTATAGTAGGTCCTTCGGGGAGTGGCAAAACCACCCTTTTAGGATTGTGCGCTGGTCTGGATCACGTGTCCGAAGGTAGTATCACACTAAACCATATTTTGCTGAACAAACTTTCAGAGGATCAACTGGCTCAGATCCGCAACGAGTTTGTGGGATTTATCTTTCAAAACTTCCAACTTATCCCCACCCTTACAGCACTGGAAAATGTAATGGTCCCTCTGGAACTAAGAGGGATAAAAGGAGCAAAAGCCACCTCTGAAGAGTTGCTTGCTCGTGTCGGGCTTGGAGAACGAATCAACCATTATCCGACGCAGTTGTCTGGTGGGGAACAACAGCGCGTAGCCATAGCCAGGGCCTTTTCAAACAATCCCCAGATATTGTTTGCAGACGAACCTACAGGCAACCTCGATGAAGAGACCAGTCAATCTATAGAAACATTGCTGTTTGAGATTAATAGAGAAAAGGGTACCACCCTGGTCATAGTGACCCATGATAATGACCTGGCGAAACGGACTGATCAAATCATCAGATTAAAAGGCGGGCGTATCGTGGAGAATGTAAAAGCAGGTCTTCAGACTGCTTAAATCCAGACTAGAAGTGGATAAGAAAATCACAGTAAAACCATCAAAATACAGTCGCTATTGGCCATGGAAAATGGCCTGGCGAGACAGTCGGAAGAGTCGAGGAAAGTTGTTGCTTTTCATTATGGCCATATCATTGGGGATTGCTGCACTTGTAGGGATTACCTCATTTCGTGAGAATTTACTGACCGAGATCAACGATCAGGCCAAGTCACTCCTTGGCGCTGATGTAGCTATTCGTGGTAATCGACCACTCCCTGACAGTTTGTTTTACCAGTTTCAATTTATTACCGGAGATGATTCACGTGAGGCCCATTTTTCATCGATGGTGTATTTCCCGAGAACGGCTGGGACACGACTGACACAGGTTAGAGCATTACAGGGTGCTTATCCGTATTACGGCGAAATAGAAACTGAACCGGCCAGAGCCTCCAGGGATTTTCGTAAGGACAAGGCGGCACTGGTAGATGAAAAGCTGATGATCCAGTTTGATGTGCAGTTGGGGGATTCTATTCAGGTAGGAAAAGTCAAGTTTGAGATTGTGGGGAAGATCAAAAAGATTCCCGGACAGACCAGTATAGGGGCATCCGTAGCACCCGTAGTTTATATCCCATACCAATTTGTGGAGACTACTGGTTTGATCCAAAAGGGTAGCCGGATCAACTATATCAATTACTTCCAGTTTCACCCGGACCTAGACACCACCAACCTTTGGAGCAAAGCTGTGAACACTACGGAAAGTAAAGGTTTTGATGTCGAAACCATAGATGAGCGCAAACGCGAAACGGGCCGCGCTTTCAAAGACCTTTCCTCCTTTCTGGAATTGATTGCTTTTACTGCGCTATTACTGGGCTGCCTGGGCGTGGCCAGTTCTATTTATGTCTATGTCAAGAGTAAAAATCAGACTGTTGCCATTTTGCGATGTCTGGGGATGAAAGCCAGGCAGGCTATTGGTATTTACCTCATACAAGTCGCACTTTTTGGCTTGATTGGAGCCATTGTTGGTAGTCTGATTGGTATGGTTATCCACCTTTATTTGCCGGAAGTAGCTAAGGATTTTGTGCCTGTCGAGCTAACGCCTACTATTTATTGGCCAGCAATTATTGCAGGGCTAGGGATTGGGATCTGTATCTCTATATTGTTTGGGATGCTTTCCCTGGTTGGGTTGCGGAATATCAGTCCGCTTTCGGCTATTCGAGTCGGCTTTGAGAAAGGCCGGCGATTTGATCCTTTAGTGGTCATGATTTGTTTAGGACTTGTGATCTTTCTGTTCCTAGCTATCTTTTGGCAGATTAGGGATGCCGAAATGGCTTTGTCATTTACGGCGATCTTAGCAGGTACGCTTGCCGTTCTATTTGGGATTGGGAAAGGACTATCCTGGCTGATCAAGAGATCACTTCCAGCTAGCCTTCCATATGTTTGGCGTCAAGGCTTGTCCAATCTGCATCGGCCTAACAATCAGACAGTCATACTCATCATTACGCTGGGTTTGGGTACGGCCTTTTTAGCTACTCTTTATTTCATGCAGGACCTTCTCATACAAAGAGTGTCTTTAGCCGGGGAAAATGAACGACCTAATACGATTCTCTTTGACATACAGACCAATCAGAAAGAAGAACTTAAGGCACTGACCTTGGACTATGATCTCCCTATCATGCAGGATGTACCTGTGGTTACTATGAGAGTGAAAGAGATCAACGGGTTGACTAAGGACGATGCCTGGAACGATAGTACCGTATCTATACCGGACTGGGCCTACAATCGCGAGTATAGAGTTACCTATCGTGACTCCCTAATTGATTCAGAGACCATTTCTGAAGGGGAATGGATTGGGGAGATCCAAAATCCCAACGATTCCATATTTGTTTCCGTAGCGAAAGGTTTTGCCGAGAATATTGGCTTGAAGCTGGGTGACGAGTTGCTATTCAACGTGCAGGGCGCATTGATGAAGACTTATGTTAGCAGTTTTCGTGATATAGATTGGAATCGGGTGCAAACGAATTTCCTGGTTCTTTTCCCTAAAGGGATTTTAGAAAAGGCACCTCAATTTCATGTTTTAATTACCCGGATCGATAAAAATGATGTGTCTGCCAGATATCAGCAGGCTGTAGTTCGACTATTCCCTAATGTTTCCATTATTGATTTGGAGCTCATCCTGAAAACGCTGGAGGAGATCTTGGGCAAAGTAGCTTTTGTGATTCGATTTATGGCGCTTTTCAGCATAGGCACGGGATTGATTGTTATGATCAGCTCCATTATCCTGAGCAAATTCCAACGCATGCGAGAAAACGTGCTCCTGCGTACACTCGGAGCCTCTCGAAATCAGCTGTGGAAGATTATCGCTGCGGAGTATTTCTTTCTGGGATCCCTGGGTGCCTTAAGCGGGGTTGTCCTGGCTGTAGTATTTGCATCGTTACTCGGGGTCTTCATGTTTGAGTTGACTTTTGTTCCTAATGGCTGGCAAATGCTGATCATCTTTTTTGGCGTAGCGCTGCTTAGTGTAGTGATTGGCTTATTCAACAGTAGAGATGTGATCAGACAATCACCATTGGAAGTACTGAGGAGAGAAGGGTGAATTAGGTTGAGTACTTTTGAGTTATGCGAACGGTCTTGTTAATAAATGGATTTAGGTTCTTCTTTTACTCAAATGAGCATTTGCCAATTCACATTCATGTGAAAAAGGCAGAGGCGGCGGCAAAATTAGTTTTGGAACCGGAGATTTTGCTTGAAAAAAATTATGGTTTTAAGCCCGCAGAAGTGAGCAAAATTGTGGAAATTGTAGTTGAGCATTATGAATACTTAATTGAAAAATGGCATGAAACCTTCGATTAGCAGTAAGACGAAGACCTATTTAGAACACCTAAAACAAAAGGAAGATCAACCAGACTTCTATCATCATCAAATGGACTCAATTGACCAGTTGGTTTATAAAACAGGTCTTAGAATCAAGCACCTCTTTTTTGATTTGGATTTGGATGTAATGGTGGTCTTGCTGAATAATCGAAAAATTATCAAGCGCGGCATCTCTGAATTTGCCGGCTTGAAGGGAGCATCCCTGAATCAGTTGGAGAATTATGAAAATGATGGTACCGGTATTCATTGGCCGGATCTTGATGAGGACCTTAGCCTTAGAGGGTTTCTTCAATATGAATTAACGCAAGTCGACACACCCCTTATGGTTTAAAAGCAAAAGTCGATCACCTAGTTAAAGGACTGACTTCTTATTTCTTATAACCTGAGTTTTAGCATCTAGTCACATCCGGCTTTCTGAGATGATTGTGGGCATTTTTTGTTTAAAGACCCTAGCACCCTTTTCCTTCTACTTGTCGTGATGAAAAAGGGCTCAGGGTCACGTTGTCAGGGTTTTGAATCCCAAGATCGTTGAACACAGGTTTGACTACCTTCCTTTCCTGATCAGGATATCGCCATTCATGTTTTTGAAGACAAACTCTTCTCCTCCACCATTAATAGCGCCATAGACCCACGAATCAATGGACACCTCATATTCACAATTGCAATCTCCTCCTTTTTTCACCTGCGGTTTAGAAGGCTCAGTATCCATATCAAAATCGCTGTAGATCTCTCCTTGGTCAGATCTCATTTTGGCAAGCATCTTGACTGAGGGAGGAAAAGTGACGTCTATATTGCCATTGAGCGTAACGAATGACATCGGGACCTCGGGAATTACCTTTAGTAGCCTGACTTCTATCTTTCCATTCACAGTATTGGCAACTACTGATCCTTTTACCTCGTGGAGAGTAATTTCACCATTTACACTAGATACGACCAGGTCACCCTCAACATTTCGGACCTTTACCACGCCGTGTACAGTACCAATATTCAGATCAAAGTTTTCGGGTACCTTGATGTCAAGGTTGGTTTTACGCTTCCATGAATCTGTTTCTATTTCTATCTCATTGTTTTCTTCCCGAGCTCGGAGTTCTACAGCTTTTGAAGAGATTCTCCTCATACCAGCAGGTGGCGCCTTCTTATGTTCCTTTTCGTGGTCAGAAGTAGTAGAGACATTGATAATGACCTCTTTCCCTGAGTATCCTAGTATTTCGATATCACCGTTGACTTGATTAAGTTCCAATTTTCCTCGTTCTCCTGGGTTAGTAAGGGGGATTACTACTTTTTCGGTAAAGTTTTCCTGAGCGTAAGCAATCCATGCTATCCCAATCAAGACATGCATTAATATGATCCTTTTCATTTTAGCTTCTTTTTAGATAGACGTCACCATTCAGGGTTTCAAAACTTAGTTTTGGTCCTGCTTTTCCAATCTGAACACTGGGTTTTTCGCCGATCTTATAGGTGGTTCCGTTTCCTTTCTTTGAAGTGTTTACAGTGATAGATGGTTGGAGGTATTCGAAATCGAATGCCGAGAAAAACTCGCCATTCATTGATTTGGTCTGGACTTGAGCATTAAAGCCTTCTTGCAAACCCAAAGTAATGTCGCCATTGATCGAATGAAAGTTTCCGTCTTTCGTCGGGTTTGCACCATAGATGATGTCTACCTTGCCATTGATGGTGTTGGCATTGATCACTTCTTGTGCGCCTTGAATTCGAATATTCCCATTGACATTTGCAGCTTCTATATCTCCGGTTATATCTGATATGGTAATATGACCGTTATCGACAGTGCCGGCTTTGAGGTTTATTTCACTGGGTACTTTAACAACGAAATCATACTTATAGATATAGCCCGCGTTTGAACTATTACTTGAGAAGCCCCGTAGCTTTTCTCCATCCCAATGATGAGTGATAAAGGGGGCGTCTACCGAATAAAATGCTTTCGTTTTTTTGACTACTTCTAGCAGGCTCATTTCCTTAATGCCTCTTTGCAAGTCTTCCTCTTTTTCCGCAGTAATTGTAATAACTACTTCCAGTTCAAGGGTTGTACCTGCTGACGGTTTTACTATTACATCTCCCTGTATATTCCTGATTTCCAGATAGAAGTTTTCCGGGTTTTCGACATCCATAGTTTTGCGGATTACGCGTTCGTCTTTCAACTCACTTGCTTCGGTACTGATGACCGTAAGCAATGTGAGTATTATCGTTAATATTTTCATATCATTTTCAATTTTTTGATCGTCAATTCAATTTTTGTTTTTACACCTTCGTCAATAGTCTTTCCGTTGAGTAGCTTTTCTAACTCCTGAACCGAGGACTTTTCTCTCAGTGCAAGCATGGTGTCAGCAATAGCCGATTGAACAACAGGAGATTCCTGATTACCGATGGCCATGATCATGACTTGCCGGGCTTCGGGAACTTTCCAATAGCGTTCCAAGGAGCTTAAGGCTGCCAGACGCACATTCACATTGGGATCGCTATTCAGTGTGGATGCTAGCATATTGATCACCTTCTGATCTGCCGTCGGCAATTCCCTGGCGATGCTCACTGCTTTGATCCGTTCTTGTGCTTTCGGCTGCTCGATAAGCGTTAGCATCATCATCCGCTTCATATCTTGCATCTCCACCTGCAACGCTGAAAGTTGATCACTATCCGCGTGGCTATTAGGCATCAACCAAGCCAAACCAAATCCAAACACTAGTGCCACCAAGCCTACCTGCCAACCTTTTGCCAACCACGCGAAGAAGGGCTGCAATCCCTCAAAACCCATCTTCCTGGTAGATTGGGCCATTATGTAGCCCTGGAGTTGCGCTTCAAACTTCTCGTCCATCAATTTTGATGGTACCGGCGTAGGAATCTGAGATAATTGTTCCCAAATCCGTTCGTCCTCGAGCAGTTCCTGATGAAGGTCCTGATGTTTATTGAGGAACTCCATCAAAAGTGATTGCTGACCAACCTCTAAAGTTCCACTCAGGTAGTCCATCCAAAGTTGTCTTGCTTTCTCCTCTGTCATTTTCATGATACATCCATTTTTAAATATGTACTCTTAAGTTCCTGCAAGGCTCTGTGGACCCTAACCTTGACCGCACCCTCCGATATACCCAGCAGTTTTGCCACATCCTGGTATTTCAACTGTTGGAATCGGGTCAGTTCCAGGAGCTCTCTTTTTTCCGAAGGCATGGCCATCATCGCCTTATTCAGATTAGCCAGCTCATCACTCATGATCATTTGATGCTCCTCGTGATCATGATCTTGCAATTGTTCATTCCATTCTCCCATGGTAGGCTGGAAATCATATCGCTTATTCTTCCGAAAGTGATCATGATGCACATTTCTGGCCATGTGAAACGCCCAAGTTTCAAACTTGCCACCTGAGGAATAAGTATGTCTGTACTTCATCATGCGCATAAAGACATTTTGCACTAAGTCCTCGCTAGTACCAGGGTCATCTGTCATTTTATAGAAAAACCCAAATAGCCGCTTGCTATATCGCTTGTACAATAGACCAAGTTTTTCCAGGTCTCCGGCCTTGACCTTTAGCATGATGGCGTGATCTCCTAGTGAATCCAAATTCTTGGGCTATTTCAAAAGGGGAACTGAGCGAGTCCCCGAGAGTTACAGATTGAAGATAAATTATTTTTAGGACGATAAGATAAGTGTAGCGATTACGGTTAAAATTCAAACAAGAGAAAGGAACTGGTATTAGAACGGAAACTATATTTATTTGAATAATTTCTATTCAACTCATGCTTTTATAGATGTTTTTGCAATAAAATGTACGGTTTGATGGAAAAATTTGGAAGCCTATAGCAAAGGGGCGTAATTTGCATCAACGGCAATAATTAATGGAAATATGAAGGTGGCGGATACTCCTATTTTAGTGAAAAATGATCCTTGGCTTGCGCCATACGCAGATGAAATTGTCAGCAGGATCAACCGGATGGACGAGAAGGTATCTGCTATCAAAAAAAAGCATAAGAGTCTAGACAAATTTGCGGACGCATATCACTTTCTTGGTTTCAATTATGACAAGAAGGCTAATGGCTGGTGGTACAGAGAATGGGCTCCTCAAGCAAAAGCCCTGTTTCTGGTTGGAGATTTTAATGACTGGGATCGTCAAGCAAATCCATTAATTAAGGGAGAAGGAGGAGTATGGGAGATTTTTCTTGATGATGAGCGTTATTCGGATAGGTTTGGTCACCAATCAGCCATCAAGGTGCATGTGGTTTCAAATTCAGGTGGCTTGGATCGTATTCCGGCATATATCGATTATGTGACCCAAGATGAAGAGACCTATGATTTCGTTGGACGGATTTGGCATCCGGAGCAGGATTTCAAGTGGACAGATAAGAAATTTAAACCTTCTTCGGCGGGTAAGCAGCCCTATATCTACGAGTGCCATGTAGGCATGGCAATGGAGAAAGAGGGTGTTGGCACCTACCGGGAATTTGCCGAAGAAGTATTGCCGCGCATCCATCAGCAAGGCTATAATGCCATTCAAATGATGGCGATCCAGGAGCATCCGTATTATGGATCTTTTGGTTACCATGTAAGTAATTTTTTCGCCCCATCCAGTCGGTTTGGTACACCAGACGACTTGAGGTACCTGATCAATAAGGCGCACGAGATGGGTATCGCCGTAATCATGGATATTGTCCATTCGCATGCTGTGAAGAATATAGCGGAAGGACTCAGTGAATTTGATGGATCTGAAGACCAGTATTTTCATGCTGGAGGCAAAGGGTATCACAGCGGCTGGGACTCCAAGCTTTTCAATTATGGAAAAGAGGAAGTACTGCAATATTTGCTTTCCAATGTTAGGTACTGGATAGAAGAATTTCATATTGATGGATATAGGTATGATGGGGTTACCTCCATGCTTTATTTTCATCACGGAGAGCACGTTTCGTTTGATCACTACGACAAGTATTTCAATGATGTAGACTGGGATGTACTAACCTACTTTCAACTGGCCAATCGCCTTATCCATGAGCTTAAACCTGGGGCTATCACAATAG
>JAHCMJ010000109.1 GCA_019192485.1 Cyclobacteriaceae bacterium HetDA_MAG_MS6
ACCAACTCAATCCCCGAACGATTGACCATGGCAAAAAGATCAGCTCTCCAACCCTCCACTGGACGTGAAAGTCCTGAGCCGAAAATACCATCGATGATCAAAGAGAATCCAGATAAATCTGGAGGACTTGATTCAGCATCCATAATACTGAGATCAACTTTGTTTCGAAATCGACCATAGTTGACTTGAAAGTCCTTGCTCCCCAACTCTGGGTTGCCAACAATCAGTATACTGACATTGACTCGATTCTCCATCAGCATCCTGGCAATAGCCAGAGCATCTCCTCCATTGTTGCCAGTGCCGGCTAAGACAACAACCTGACCCAACTCACTATAAAGTTGATACAATTTCTCTACGAAGGCCCGACTTGCTCGCTCCATCAGGTCTATTGATCGAACGGGCTCGTTTTCAATCGTATATTGATCGACCTGCCGAATCTGCTCGGCTGAAAGTATGGGAATCACAATATGAAATTAGCTACTAAAAGGCGGATTCCCCAAAGAGGTATGAAAAAGTAATACCTACACTAAATGGCTTCACTGAGATGACTTCATCTTCTTCTTTAAACTCCCTATTGAAGGAGTAACGAATATTGGGTACAACATAGAAATTACCCCTTCTACCCTCAAATAAGAGCTTACGCAAACCGAATGATACCAGAAGTTGGTTGGGATAGGAAATGCCAAAAGTTTCGCCGTCAAACTCAAACTCTTGGTTAGCATTGAGCGAGTATTGATACTCGACACCAGCGTACAAACTATTTCCCATGCTCGGAAAGATGTAAAAGTTACTGATCAACTTTGCTCCTACCAGGTACAACTGATGGTCTATCTCAATAGTTGGCTCATCGAAAATGGGCTGGAGCGTAGCAGTTTCACTGGAAAGTACTCGTACGGAATCGGGCTGAAAGTTACGTATGGTAAAACTGTAATTCTGTCGAAAGACACTGAAATTCAGTCCGGCGTTGAGTCTGAGCCATTCTGAAATCTGTCTATGCACCCCTATCTCAGCGAAATACCCCAATCGACTGACCGAAATACGGTTCGTTCCCTGGAAATCATCTATGATCAAATCGTCCTCCGTATTGGGTTGTGCATTTCGATACAAAAAGAATAACCCCGCATCGGCATATGCTTTGAATTGATATCTTTTTTGTGGCTTGATGTAAAAAGAGGGATCAAAATCCACTGAATCCGATGAAAGTAGAATTAGGCCCATGACGGGCGCCTTATCATGCTCTTCTCCTCTGAGACCTGCAAGCATCTCGAACTCGGCATTCCTGGCCAGAGCCTCTCCGGTCTCAAAAGTTGCACCCGATTCGTCTTCGGTCCGAGTCGGATGATCCGCCTCATCTTGGGTTTCGTCAACCAGCGCCACTTGGGCATGTGCAATTGGTTCATCGGCAGGTGATTGCACCAGGGCATCACTATCATTCGTAAGAGCTGTATTTACCTGTTCTTCTACTGTCGTTAAGTTCAGGGAATTTGCTTGGTCAGTAGAGGAATCGGCAACCAACTCATTCCTACCTTCTTTAACAGTTGTCGGAGGAGTTTGAGTTACGGTCGGTGACGGTACCAATGAGGAGTTTGGCACTTGAGTAGTTTCTGAGATTCTAGGTGCGCCGGAAGCATGTAAGGGATCACTATCTCCAAGTTTGGGGAACATCTGTAGCAGTGCCACGATGATGAGAATAATGCCTGTTATCTGCCAGCCGTTAGTTCTCTTTCCTGGTTTGGAAGGTATTTGCCCCAAAATTTTACTCTTGGCGTCAGGGGGTGGAGCTGGTCTATATTCCCTGAGCCGCTTGCCTATTTTCTCCTCAAATGACTGACTCATACCTGGTAATCCCGATCTTTTTTAATTTCTCTTGTAGTAACCGCTTAGCGTAGGTCAACTGTGACCTTGATGTGCTTTCGGCAATATCCAGTCGTTCGGATATCTCCTTATGACTGTACCCATCAACCGTATGTAGGTTGAAGACTAACCTGTATCCTTCTGGCAGCTCATTGATGATCGCAATGATCTCTTCTGTTGAGATTTTGTCGACCATTTGTGCATAATATTGATCATCTCCATCTGGCTGTGTGCTTTCTGATATCCATGAGGCCTTGTCTAGCTTGAGGTAGTCAATAGCGGTGTTGATGGCAATACGTTTAATCCATCCCGGAAGTGCTTCGGCTTCTTTCACCTTGTCAAGGTTCTGGAATATCTTGAGAAAAGCCTCCTGGAATACGTCTTCTGCTTGTTCGGCACTACCGGAGTACCGCGAGCAGATGGCCATGACCATAGCGCTGAATCGATCGTACAGGATAGCCTGATACTTTCGATTGCCCTGTAGACACTTTCTCAATATTTTTCGTAAATCGCTCATATATGGGAAAAGCCGCGCCTCAAAAGGCGCGGCAGAAACCACTATTTATTGCTACCTGAAAAGTGGACTATTAAGGTTCTAGATCGAGGTATATGAACTCAAAATCACATTTACCTTGATCGCATATTTCGTATTTTATCGTTGTTTCCTTTTTCTCTTCAAAATTGACCTCCACAGCATACCTGATAGTCTTACCGTCTTCTTGCACTATTGCCTCCCCCAGTGATGGCTGCTCCAGGATGTGGATCTCAAAATCTTCTGTGCAGTACTGATCATTGAGTGCTGGTTGCAGGACTGTTTCGAAAGTGTTGTTGTTTAGGAGGGAATCCTGGATATTGGTAAACGTATACTCATCGGCAAATGCCTCAGCACAGTTCTCCCCATTGGTATCTTTAAATAAAATCGAAAGTTTTCTTTCCAGAACAATATCTCCTGGTAATGTGACAGTATAGTAGACATAATCCCCAGAGTCCGCAGCGCTGCTAGGAGCATATCGGATAAACTTCTGGTCCTGACTGACATCGGCTTCCACTCCCTCGGATACGTCAGTGATATCAATACTCCACTCGTTGGTTTGGCAACTGTCATTGGCGAAATAAACCTGGAACTCGTAAAGCGGTTCCCCCAACTCAATTTCGTAAGTTTTAAATGGGAAAGAGGCCTCACAAGCTTCAATATCTTTTTCTTCTTTGATCTCAAACTCGACTTTAGCCACACTGACATGCTCTTCGCCCTCAAGGTCTACCAGTTTCAGCTCGTAGAAGAAAAAGTCGTGACCTACATAATTGTCTTCAGGTGTATACGAAAACTCTGTGTCTGATACTTTTTCCACTTCACCATGTTCAGGATCTTCAGCTTTCAACTCAAACGAAGTAATCTGATCTGGGCACAACCCATCGTTGACGGTAGGATCGAACTGTATAGATTCATTTTGATCCAATACATAGAATTCCGGAAGCGCTCCATTAAAGCAAGGCACATTGGAGGAATCGCGCAATACGATCACCTGTATGGTATCGATATCCAATACATTTTGCTGCTCATCGGTAATTGAAACTGAAAACATATCAGATCCTTCGGTGAAATCCTGATTAGGATTGTATTTCAAGACAGCATCTCCTATAAAGAAAACCTCTCCTTTAGCGGGTTCCAGCGAAATCCCAAAGTCAACTACATCATCGAACTGAAAAACTTGCTCCAGGTCAAAGTAAACTGGTACTCCAGGCAAGGTAGATTTCTCCAGATTGAGGTCCAGGGTCTCCTCTCCTTTGGGTGCGGTATCATCCTCAAGTACATCACAACTTGACATCCACAGTGATAAGGCCACTATAGAAAAAAGATAAATAAAACTTCTTTTCATCCTATTACAGTGTTTGATTTTAATAGGAAGACTGTGGTCGGTTCGAAAACGCTGTATGAAGATAAATTTTTTTTATCGGTCTACTTCACCCATCACCAAATCGAGCGAACCAACAATGGCGATGAGGTCCGCCAACAAGTGCCCACGACTGATTTCCGGAAGTACGGAGAGATTGACAAAACTGCAAGCTCTGGCTTTGCACCGAAAAGGGATTTCAGACCTTCCATCTGCTCTGAAAAAATAGCCCAACTCCCCTTTTGGGTTTTCAGCTCGTACGTAAAAGTCCTGGGCTTTAGGTCTTATTTTCTTGGGTACTACTTCCCTCGGATCAAAGGAGCGCGTTCGCTTATGATCACTGCTTAATTGGCGCAAACACTGCTCAATAATCTTGACAGACTCATGACACTCTTGCATACGGACCCAAGTCCGATCCCAGCAATCGCCCACCTCGCCCATCTTACCTTCGCCGATGGGTACATTGAATTCTAGCTCTGGATAGACGCTGTATCCATCTACTTTCCTCAAATCAAACCTTAATCCTGATCCACGCAACATCGGACCTGTGATCCCATAGTTGATAGCGAGATCAAGATCGAGTGTGCCCACTTTTGCCGTTCTATCTATAAAGATTTTGTTGGAAATCAACAAGTTCTCCAAATGGGTCAACTTGGGTTTGAGGTAGTTGATAAAATCTGTGCATCGCTCTTCGAAACCTACCGGAAGATCATAAAATAGTCCTCCAATCCAGATGTAGTTGTACAACATCCTGGCTCCACAAACCCACTCCAGCAATCTCATGAGATGTTCGCGATCACGCATCATCCATAAAAACGGTGTGACCGCGCCAATATCTAACCCATAGGTACCAATCGCTACGAAATGTGAGGCTATCCGATTGAGTTCGGCAACCAGTACTCTGATATACTCTACTCGCTTGGGTATCTTATCCGATATCCCAAGCATCCGCTCAACGCCCATGGCATAGGCATGCTCAGAGTTCATAGCAGCCATGTAATCCATTCGATCTACGTAGGGTATGATCTGATTGTATGGAAGCGCCTCGGCGTGTTTTTCAAAGCATCGATGCAGATAGCCCATATGTGAAACAACATCGCGGATCACCTCGCCATCTGTAATGACCTCAAGCCTAAGTACCCCATGAGTAGATGGATGCTGGGGACCAATATTCAGGATCATCTCCCCAACCTTGAGCTCGTCTGATGTATACTTAAGCGGCTCGGATTTAGTGAGATGGTCAGGATGATATTGATATTGAACTGCCATAGATCAGTACTCTACTTTCACTCCATGATAATATTCCTGATGTTTGTAATCCTTGCGAAGGGGATGCCCTTCCCAATCGTCCGGGAGCAGTATTCTTCTTAGGTCCGGATGCCCTGAAAATTTTATACCTAAGAGATCAAAGGCTTCCCGTTCGTGCCAATTTGCAGTCTGCCATACGGATGTCACGGAGGGGAGGTGTGGTTTGTTGCGATCTACTTGCGTTTTGAGCATCAAATGATGATCGAAAGGTATTGAGTAGAGATTGTACACCAACTCCATGGTGTTGGTATCTTCACCATTGTCAATACCTGTGAGACAAGAGAGCATATCAAAATGTAACTGCTCATGATCTCTTAACCATTGGCATATCGTGCGAATACGATCGGATTTGACCAGTAGTGCCGCCGGAGTAGACTCCGGATCTTCGCCTGTAATAAAATCAGGAAACTGATCCGAAAGGAGCGCTTTGATATCCTCAAATGTCATACAGCCTGGCTTTTTCTCTTCTCCAATAATTTTTTCAAAGCATTTGGCTCCATATGAGACTCTGTTCTGATCTTCTCCTGTAGCTTCATAAAGCCTCCTATCAATGCTTCTGGACGTGGTGGACAGCCCGGGACATAAACGTCCACCGGAATGATGCGATCGACTCCTTTGACTACATGATATCCATGTTCCCAGTAAGGACCTCCGCAATTGGAGCATGATCCCATGGATATTACATATCTGGGTTCTGCCATCTGCTCATACAGTCTCTTGACCCGATCGGCCATTTTGAAGGTAACAGTCCCCGCGACAATCATCACATCAGACAACCTGGGCGAGGGTCTGGGAATAATACCAAAGCGATCCATGTCATAACCAGAGGCCATTGTGGACATCATTTCTATGGCACAACATGCCAAACCAAAACCCATTGGCCAGATACTGGACAGCCGTGCCCAATTGAGAAGGTCATCCAGGCGTGTGATTATCACACCTCCTTGGCCAAACTGCTGGTCATGAAGCCCTTTCATACATGTAGGTTAAAAGTCGAATTATTGCTCGTATTTTTTATTGATCTGATGGTATAGTTCTTTAGGTACAGGAGAGCGAAACGTGTTTTTTTCCGGTGCTGGTTTTACCCAATCCAACATACCATTTGCCCAGGCATATGCCAGTCCTACCAATAACACAGCAATGAAGATAAAGCTCTCAACCAAAGCAAATTTTCCCCAGAGCCCATTGGTCGCTTCGACCTTAGCCGCATCTCCAAACACAATAGCCCATGGAAAAAGAAAAACTAGCTCCACTTCAAAAAGCAAGAAGATCAGTGCTACTACATAAAAGCGAACATTGAAATTGCCCCATGCATTGCCGACCGTTTCTTCTCCTGACTCGTAGGTAGTTAGTTTTTGCTCTCCGGGTCTATTAGGCCTCAATAGCTTGCCTACAAACAAGGTAACGGAAACAAAAATCAGGCCTCCGACAATGAAGAGCAGGACAGTGCCAAAACCATCTAGATACTCCATGAGGTAAAAATACCCATTATCAGAACTTCAGAGGATCTAGATGCTTAAAATGTCCATTCATTCGGATTCTTTCTTTGGCTTCTTCAGCGCGCTCTAGTGCCGGCAATATCTTTTTCAGGTGTTGAATAACCAATTGCTGTCGTTCGGATTCGTTGTCTGTTTGCAACAAAACATATTCCTCCTCAGGCCTAAGTCCTATCTTATGCGCTATAGTATAGACAGTCGTCTCGGACGAGATCTCTATTTGCTCCTCCATCTGCAGCCATTCAAACAACTGGCCCAGGAGATCAAGCATTCTTGTCTTCAACTCCGGATCCTCTCGCGTATCGTTTTCAAGTAACTCGACCACCCCTCCTGCATAAAGTCGATCTTGCCAGGGGTTTTGAAAATCCAGTACTTTGATAGGTCGAAGTCCACGAGTCTTGATATCCATACGACCATCAGTATATACTTTGGTCACTTCCTGTATTTTAACCTCTGTACCTAACTCGATCTTGCTATTGACAAAGGATGGTATACCAAAAGTGGTTTTCTGGTCCAGACAGTCATTGATCAATTGCTTGTACCTGGGCTCAAAAATGTGGAGGTTTAGTTCCTCGCCGGGAAAAGCCACTAAATTCAGCGGAAACAAGCCCATTTCTTTTTCCATAATAGCTTAACAAAGACAATAGTTTAGAGTTTTGAAAAATTTCTTAATTAAAACGCTGTAGCACTTCCTCGGGTAAAAGATTTTCCACAAAGGATTCTTGTGCTTCGTTTTTCTCAATGAAAGTCCAGGAATCTGAGTTGTTCAGCTCCTTGATAGCAAACATCTGCTTATCTCCCTCCAGGAGAATAACACTTTCGTTTTCTTGATAGATAACCTTCGAACCATCGGATTTTAACTGATCCGTGATAATTTCTATCATCTGCGGAGTCCATACGGTACCTATCAGTTCTAACTTAATTTTCATGCCGTAGCTGATGATAGCGTACTTTGATTCTTCAAAAACAAATATATCAGAAAGAGCTGTGGGATTGACTTCTTTAAAAGTTACTTTCATCAGGTCATTGTCCATTTGAATGAAAGCGGCCTTCATCTGATCTCGAGGTGCGTATTCAAACAATGGTGGGTAAGTCATCTCGAAGACTTTATCCCAGTCCTTTGCCTTCAAAGCCAGGGAATATTCATAGAGGGCAGTCTTGATCTGTTTTTCATCAGATTGTCCCAATAGCGAAATTGATAGCAAAACAACGGCAAATACTGCAAGTCCCCATTTTTTCATAGCCACTAAGGTAGCCATTATCAAATCCAATTGGGTAATTTACCGATGGTATGAAAAGTGGCGGACGTGAGCATATTATCGTTGGTCAGGGTAGAGTACTTCCTGGACAGTTCCGATTTCTTGGAACGGCAATCGTTATTGCTTTTTACTACTGGCTATTCAGTCTTCCATATCCATTTCTGGTAGTTCCGGTTGGCATTTTGTTTTCCTTTTCTATACCCATTATTTGGTCGACGAGGTATATCTTAGAAATTGATGTTGAGAAAAAGCTCATTCACGATACGACCTGGATATTGGGGAAAAAACTAGGTAAGCCGGACTCCTACGAAAGACTCAATAAGATATTTGTCAACAAAGTCAACACTTCACAGCGCATGACTTCTTATGGAGGAAATGTACACACGGCCAGAGATACCAGCTATACGGCTTTTTTACTATATGATGAGCACAAGAAGGTAGAGCTACAAACGAGCAAAGACAAAGAAAATTTAATGAGCAAAGTAAAGGCGGTGGCTGATAAGTTGGCACTGACCATTCAGGACAACACTCAGATCAGGTAGCCCAGGTCTTACCTCCTGCTTCATCAAGTGTGATGCAACCATGATATTCCACCGGGATGGCTTGATATTGTAGCACCTGGGTAGCGCCTACCTCCGAGGTAAAGTACGCTAACAGCGTCAATTCTTTCATGCGCCAAAAGAATGGCCTTGCCTTCTCGTCTGGCTTAAACTCCAACTCGGTAATACGGTCATTCTCGGCATTGAGGTAGTTATACCTTTCCAAATTATCCATGTCTACCAGATCTTTGCCAGTGGATTTTTGGCAGGCATCTCGGAATGCCTTCATCTCTGCCATAAAGGTTTCCCTCATTTTCTTATCATAGAATTGGCTTACCATCTTCTCAATGAAACTTGGGATTCCCAAATCCTTGGCTCCTGGTGTATCTGTACGCGGCATGATAGTTTCCGCTATTTCCATCACGAATACCGCCTGGTCCTCGGTGAAAAAAGTAGGAGTCCAATTAGGATCCGGACGAAATGTACAACCCTGCATTAGTCCTAGCATAGAGGGTGCGGATACCGCTCCACCCATGGCCAATGCCACTTTTTTGATTGCTTCTCTTCGATTGACTGCCATCGTGATAGGGATTATAGGTTTCGTTTTTTCAATTGACTTACAGCATAATCTACAGCTCGTGCTGTCAGGGCCATATAGGTAAGTGAAGGGTTTTGACAAGCGGATGATGTCATGCAAGCACCATCGGTTACAAATACGTTTTTGACTTCGTGTAGTTGGTTCCATTTGTTCAAAACAGATGTTTTGGGATCTCGTCCCATACGGGCAGTTCCCATTTCATGGATGCCCAGCCCCGGGCCACTTATTGAGTCATATTCTTGAACTTTTTTGAGCCCGGCAACCTCCAACATTTCAGCTGCCGAGGCCTTCATATCTTTTCGCATGTTCATCTCGTTTTCCTTAAACTCACAATCAAACTTGAATGTCGGCAAACCATGCTTATCTCTTTTACTGTCATCGAGAGTGACTTTGTTATCGTGATATGGTAGACACTCGCCAAATCCTACAAGTCCCATTCTCCATGTCCCAGGAGTCGTGACTTCTTCCTTCAGCTTAGCACCTATGCCCATTTCCGCAACGGCATTGGACCAGCCCAACCTACTAGCACTTCCTTGATAGCCATAACCCCTTATGAAATCCTTACGTTTCTCCGTGATGTTTCTGAAGCGGGGAATATAAATCCCGTTCGGTCTGCGACCCGAGTAATACATGTCCTCAAAGCCATCGTACTCACCGTGCGCTCCTACTTTGAAATGATGATCCATTAGGTTGTGACCCAACTCACCCGATGCATTGCCCATACCCTCAGGATGATACTCACTTTTAGAATTCATCAAAATCCAAGTAGAACCAAGTGTTGAAGCATTCAGGAAAACGATATTCGCATAGAACTCTTGTGTCTCATTAGTCTCTGCATCTAAAATTCGAACACCAGAAGCCTTCTTGGTTTCAGGATCATAGAGTACTTCTGTGACGATCGAATTCGGTCTAAGTGTCATATTTCCAGTTGCCGCAGCGGCCGGCAAAGTAGAAGATTGACTACTAAAATATGCTCCAAATGGACAGCCTCGCATACAAAGGTTGCGATAGTGACACTTGGTCCGACCATTATGGTTTTGTGTAAGGTTAGCTGATCGCCCGATAGTCATTATTCGATCCGTATAATTCTCAGCGATCTTCTTTTGAACATGTTTTTCCAGGCAATTCATCTCCATAGGCGGGAGAAACTTACCATCAGGAAGCTGTGACAGACCCTCAGGCTGACCATTCACGCCTATGAAAGACTCTACATAATCATACCATGGAGCTATATCCTTGTAGCCAATGGGCCAATCGGTAGCGATACCGTCTTCAGCGTTAGCTCGAAAGTCCATCTCGCTGAGCCTGTAACTCTGTCTTCCCCACATCAGTGATCTCCCACCTACATGGTACCCCCGAATCCAATCAAATCTCTTTTCCTCCGAATACGGATGATCTTTGTCCTTGACCCACCAGTGAATCACCGAGGGTTTCATATTATAGCCAACTCGACTTTGAACAGGGTAATCTTCCAATTCTTTTTGGCTGAGTTTATCAGCATTTGGCAGTTCCCAGGGATGCTTGTTCATGGTCGGGTAGTCTTTCAGGTGCTCTACCATCCTTCCACGCTCCAAAACCAAAGTCTTTAACCCCTTTTCAGTGAGTTCCTTTGCTGCCCATCCTCCACTGATACCAGTACCTACTACTATTGCGTCATAGGTATTCTGTTTTGTCGCCTTCAAGTTTAGATTCATCGGTGTAGTTCGTATTGTATAAATAATTCTTCTTGGTCGACTCTGGTTCTAACCAAAATAAAACACGACATCCAATCTATAGAAATAAATGGATTTTTACCCGATGAGGTTGAAGGAATTAAATTGGAAACGTTTTCATTTTACATCTTTTTACAATTCACTTTATATTGAGCCTATTCAAAAAAATCACTACCGTGAAAATTTCCCGAAAACAAGCTCTAAGAAACATTGGAGCTCTCTCTGCTGTTAGTATTACCGGTTTACCTGCCTTGGCTTCTTGTGAGGAAAAAGCCATCAAGGGAAAAGTAAATCACTCCGTATGCAAGTGGCCATATAGCAGCAAAACGCTTGAGGAGCTTTGTCAGGCAGCGCAAGCAATCGGAATATCATCTGTAGAGTTACTCGACGCGAACGAATGGACAACAGTGCAGCAATTTGGGCTTACCTGCGCCATGGCTAATGGAAGTCCACTCCACATCCCAAAGGGCTTCAATAATCCTATATATCATGAACAACTACTAAAGGACTACAGCGATCTGATTCCCAAAGTGGCCCACGCAGGACTAAAAAACATCATTTGCTTCTCGGGGAACCGTGATGGCATGGATGATGCAACTGGGTTGGAGAATAGCGCCAAGGGCCTTGAACCTGTAGTGAAGCTCGCCCAAAAATACGGCATCACCGTTTGCATGGAACTGCTAAATAGCAAGATAGATCACAAAGACTATCAATGTGATCATACCACATGGGGAGTGGCACTAGCAGAAAAACTGGGAAGTGCTCACTTTAAACTGCTTTATGACATCTATCACATGCAAATTATGGAAGGTGACGTTATTCGCACTATTCGAGACTATCACCCTTATATCGCTCACTATCATACAGGTGGGGTACCTGGACGAAATGAAATCGACGAAACCCAAGAACTCAACTACAGCGCTATAGTGAGGGCCATAATTGAAACTGGTTTTGATGGGTATATTGCTCAAGAGTTTATCCCTAAAAACAAGGATGTATTCGCCTCCCTAAAGCAGGGTGTGACTATCTGTGATGTATGAGTACGGAGCTACTCATAAATTAGATGGAGTCTACAATCTCATTCAAAGTATGGCTAGGCCTCATTGCTTTTGTCACCAATGAAAGATCCGGATTATAATATCCTCCAATTTCAACTGGATTACCTTGGACATCATTTAGCTCAGCAATAATCTTTTCTTCATTGTCTGCTAAAGCCTGAGCAACTGACTTAAACTTGGCACCAAGTGCTGCATCACCGTTCTGCTCTGCCAGTGCTTGTGCCCAATAGAGTGTTAGGTAATAGTGGCTGCCTCGGTTGTCCAATTCTTTTACCTTTCGGGATGGGGATTTTCCATTATCCAACACCTGTCCTGTAGCCTTGTCAAGAGCATCGGCAAGTATCTGTGCCCTATGATTAGAAGTACTGACACTCAAGTGCTCTAGTGATGCTGCTAACGCCAAAAACTCACCTAGAGAATCCCATCTTAAATGACCTTCTCCCACAAACTGCTGCACGTGCTTAGGTGCGGAGCCACCAGCTCCAGTCTCAAAAAGGCCTCCTCCATTCATCAATGGAACGATAGAAAGCATTTTGGCACTTGTCCCTAGTTCCAAAATCGGAAACAAGTCGGTCAAGTAATCGCGAAGCACATTGCCTGTCACCGAAATGGTATCTTTTCCGTCTTTAATTCTTTTCAGGGAAAACTTAGTCGCCTCTACCGGAGACTTGATGTGGATCTCCAATCCAGAAGTGTCATGCTCAGGTAAATAGGCTTTGACTTTTTGGATTAGTTGTGCATCGTGAGCACGATTTTCATCTAACCAAAATACTGCGGGTGAACCGGTTGCTCTTGATCTTGTAACAGCCAGTTTGACCCAATCGCGAATTGGTGCATCTTTTACTTGGCACATTCTCCAAATATCACCTTGCTCCACATGATGCTCAAGTAGGATATTACCTGCATGATCAAATACTTGTACCCTACCCGCTGAAGGCACTTCGAAAGTCTTGTCATGAGAACCATATTCCTCAGCCTTTTGAGCCATCAGTCCAACGTTTGGTACACTTCCCATAGTTGCTGGATCAAAGGCACCGTTTTCTTTACAGAAATCGATGGTCTCTTGATACACACCAGAGTAAGATCTATCAGGAATGATGGCCTTCATATCTGCCAATTGACCATCAGGTCCCCACATCTGCCCTGACGTCCTGATTGCCGCTGGCATCGAGGCATCGATGATGACATCGCTTGGCACATGAAGATTAGTGATTCCTTTGTCGGAGTTTACCATAGCCAACTCTGGTCCGTTGGCATAGCAAGCCTCAATCGCATCCCTGATTTCAGTCTTTTGAGCATCAGGCAGTTCATTGATCTTGTCTTCCAATGCGCCAAATCCATCATTGGGGTTGACACCAATATCCGTGAAAACTTCAGCGTATTTCTCAAAGATATCTTGGAAGAAGACCGAAACTGCATGGCCAAAATAATAGGGTCAGAAACCTTCATCATGGTAGCCTTCAGATGAACTGAAAGCAACACACCCTGTTCCTTTGCATCATTTATCTCTTTGGATAGAAATGCTCTAAGGGCAGACTTACTCATGACCGCGGCATCAATGATCTCGCCAGCTTGCAAAGAGACTTGCTCCTTTAAAACAACTACCGAACCGTCAGCCTTAGTCAATTGGATGCTGACATCCGTGGCACTTTCCAAGGTCCTGGATTGCTCGCTTCCATAGAAATCCCCCTCTGCCATACTGGCCACATGGGACTTAGATGAACCACTCCATGCACCCATGGAGTGAGGGTTTTTCCTGGCATATTGCTTTACAGAGCCTGGTGCTCGCCGATCCGAGTTACCCTCCCGCAAAACAGGGTTGACGGCGCTGCCTTTTATCTTATCATATTTTTCTTTGGCCAGCCTTTCGTCCTCTGTTTTTGGGTCAGCCACGTAGTCAGGCAAGTCAAAACCCTGATCCTGCAGTTCTT
>JAHCMJ010000110.1 GCA_019192485.1 Cyclobacteriaceae bacterium HetDA_MAG_MS6
ATGGCCCTCTCCAGGCCCAACTTGATCAGGAAATCTTCGTCAGTAGCATCACCAATGAGATAAGGCATTTTAGGGAAATCCTGTACTAGCTTGTCGATGTTCTCCTGGGAGATATCCGCCATTACAAAAGGACGCTCTGTGGCCTGTAGTTCCGAGGCAATGTTTCTACCCACTCTACCACAGCCACAGATGATATAGTGATTTTCAATTTTGTGGATCATTTTTTCCATTTTCTTTTTTTCAAAAGTCCTTCGGAGATCCCCTTCGATAAAGAGAGCAACAACATTCGATATAAAATAAGTAAGTACTCCAAAACCAGAGAAAGCTAAAAATACTGTAAAAAGACGTCCATATGGACTAGCGCTGAGGTCGATCACCTCATGAAATCCAATGGTAGAGATGGTAATGGCTGTCATGTAAAAGGCGTCAACCATCGACGCCTGACCACCGCTAATCCAATAGTAACCCGACGAACCAAAAAGCAGAACAATACCAAAAGCCGCCCCAGCGGTCTTTAACCTTCTAAAGACATCTAAAAGCTCCACTTGGAATAGTTTTTGGTTGTTAGGCCGTTAATAACTTGAATTGTATGAAAATCGGGATCAAAAAACCTAATTTTCAGTTTACATCTTAAATATAGGTATCGAATTTAATCAAAGGTCAAATGATACGATGGATTTGGATAGCTGTTTGTTGCCATCTTCTTGCGACACCGTCTATTGCACAGAGTCGTAAGCATATTTTGGAGGAGCATCACAAGGCCCATACGCAAGCCTTTTGGGACCAAACCAGATCGGCAGAGATCAAAGGAGCGTGGGTCGGACCACAGGGGTATCTCAAAATGACGCTTTGGGCTAAGAAGCCGAATAAGATAGCAGTATTTGGCCATTGGCAAAAAAAGAGATTTGTGACCGCCTATGATGGACAAAGAGCCTGGACGATAGCACCCTGGACCGGATACGAAAAAAGTCAACTCATGACTCGCACCGAGGAAATAGTTGTCAAATCCATATTTGACTTTGGGTCTCCCATTGTAGATTCTCCTGAGCTCGAGTACAAAGGAAAGATCCATATTGATGAGGTCCATTGCTATTGGTTTACAGAGACTAAGTTCAATCAGGAGTGGGAGTACTTCGTCGAAGTTCGGAATCATTTACTGTACAAAGTGAGCCTGAAGGAATATTATGGACAAGATGTACTTAACATGTCTAAGACTTTTGACCTTTATCGCGATTTCGGGGGTGTGATTCTACCATCAGTCGTGGAGATTCGTTCCAACGAATCGGAGGCTGAGTTCACTTTTGACGAAGTCATTTTAGGGTTAGGTATGCCAAGTACTTCATTTCAGCGACCTAATGAGGAAAATTAACATCGCCATCGTACAATGGGCTCCGGAGCACCTGGATTTGGACAAGAGTATCGAGAAAGGCCTGACTGCGATTGAAAAAGCCTCACAAGCAGGGGCCGATCTGGTGGTTTTTGGTGAAACGTGGTTTTCAGGCTATCCGGCTTGGCTGGATTACAGTCCCAAGGCGGCGCTTTGGGATCATCCTCCTATGAAATCAGTTTTTTCCCGGATGATGCAAAATGCCTTGCAAGCAGATAGTAAAGAGATGGCGAGACTTCAGCAGCATGCTAAGGCACTGAAGGTAAATCTTGTCCTTGGTGCCACTGAGTATGCACCAAAGATTTCCAGGGGAACATTGTTCAACAGTATTTTCTTCATTGATCAAAAGGGAGTGATACAGAATCATCACCGCAAACTGGTACCGACCTACACAGAAAAGATGCTTTATGGTCATGGAGACGGTCACGGGCTGAATGCTGTCGACTTCGATGGCGTGTCAGTCACCGGCTTAGTTTGCTGGGAGCATTGGATGCCGCTCAGCAGGCAGGCACTGCATGATCAAGGAGAGGAAATACATGTCGCGCTCTGGCCCAAAGTCCATGAAATGCACCAGGTAGCAAGCAGACAATACGCTTTTGAAGGTAGGTGTTTTGTCTTGGCGGCGGGGCAGATGCTGAGGGTATCAGATTTTCCAGAAGAACTCGATGCACCCGTGTCGTTAAAGCCCAAGGACTGGGTCTTGAACGGAGGCAGCTGTGTGATTGGTCCAGATGGAAAATATTTAATCGAGCCCGTTTTCGATGAGGAAAAAATAGTTTTCGCTGAATTAGATATCACCAGAATACAAGAAGAATCGATGACCTTAGATGTCACCGGACACTATCAACGACCCGATGTTTTTGATCTGCAAGTCAATCGAAAACGAAAAGGTAGTGACTGAGACAAATCAGCAGAAGCCAAAAACTATTTGAGCCGTACCATTGTATATTTAGCAACGCAGAAAAACCTAAATCAAAAAGTATTTATGAAAGCCTATTGGAATAACGAGATAATTGCCGAAAGTGATGATACCATTGTCGTAGAAAACAACCATTACTTTCCACCCGAATCTATCAAGCAGGAATTTTTCAAAAAAAGCAGTACCAATACCATTTGTCCCTGGAAGGGAACAGCTAACTACTATACCATTTCGGTAAATGGAGAAGACAATCAGGATGCCGCGTGGTATTATCCTGAAACAAGCGAATTAGCCAAAAAAATTAAAGATTACGTAGCATTTTGGAAGGGTGTTGAGGTGAAGAACTAAGTTAAAAGTGTCTCAAGCATGATAGATCCGTTCTTAGGATGCTTGAGACACTCTACTGATTTTATTTAGAGCTTTTGATATCTCCTCCACCGAAGAGTACAAGTCCTTTGACTCTTAGGGTTGGTACGTCCGTCGAAGTCTTCTGAATTTCACGCTTATCATCAAAACCTCCGAAGACGGAGGTGATTTCAAGATCCACGCGCCAGTCTCCTGGTACGATGATGTCGCAACCTCCAAACATAGTGAAGACCTCAATGGTGGCGTCATTCGCCAACTTGGCTTGTCGTAGGTCAAGTGAAGAGCCCCCAAAAATGTTAGTACTCTTACCTCCCTCTAGCTGCTGACTTGTAAACTGCTTGCCACTGCCACCAAAGATATTGAGGTCGTCAAAGAAGTTTTCGTCAGCGGCACCATCGCTGGTCAATGACTTTTGACGAAAAATGAAAGACAAACCTACAATGATCAGGATGACGGGCCAGAAGTCTTGGAAATCAAGGTAAAAGATATCCTCCAGTGCGAACAATATGCCGATTCCTATTAGAATGACAGCTGGAGTTCGATTTCCTGCTATCAGATTAAAAACACCTAGTGCGAAGACTAGCGTGTACCATCTAAAAAAGTAGTAGGGCAAACGAGGGAGCATGTGCAAATTCTCCAGGAGGAAAAATGCGCCTAAAAAAACAAGAAATAATCCGAGCAGTGCTCGGCGGTTTGTAGATTTCATGGTGACTTCTTTACTCATAAATTACACGTTTTAGTTAAACCAACCAAATAGAAAAGAGAAGCCAAAAGCTGCCCCGTTCAGGTCATTTCTGTCGTAAAAGGCATTGTCGACACCAACTGTAAATTGATATCCAGCATTTACATTTACCTTAAACCATTGGGTCATATTCATCTCCACCTCTATCTGGGGGTACGTTACAAATACCTGGTCATTTTCTCTAATGTTGTTTCGATCAAAGGGTTTTTCCCGAAAGGTGATCTCGCCCCATCCCATTCGCTGACTGATACCAAAATGAACCAGTCGATCTGATTGGTGAATGTATCCGAAATATAACCCACCATGTCTCACGGCTACCTCGTAAGGCGCATTGTCAATGCTTATCTCTTGGTCCTCAGCCAGACTCAGTCCGTAACCTCCGACGTACCATGTATTGTCGAAGAGGACTGCTCCGCCTCCACCGGAATACGGTGCCACTTCACCAGCGATAGAGGAAAACGAAAACATCGGCCCCCCAAATCCAGATATCTGATCAATACGATTGTCGAACAATACGTCCGGCGTTTGCGCCGAAGCAAACATGGAAGTAAACAAGCAGGTGACCAAAAGCAGATTTTTCATGTTAATTGTGGTTAAAACTAAAATAAAGACCTGTTTAAAGCCGTTGGGTTTCCGACGCATCGGGATAAAAGAAGGATGAAGTGACGAATTTTAATCCCGAAGACATAGTGCGTCATTTTGACAGACAAACGTCCATGAAAAGACAATTTGACTGTAAAACAATTATGGGGATATTTGGTACGAGGATTGTTACGTATATGTGAGAGAATATAAAGTGGTGGATTATGAAAGTAGATAACAGTACAACCAGCAGCTTAGCGCAGTCGGCATATGTTATGAACATCCTGGGAGGAGGTATGTCGATGCCCAATTTACAATTCGAAAAACACAAAGATCATTATACCTATACTGTACAGTTGCCCGGAGTTGAGCCTGACAGATACAATGTGGAGATCGATCATCATAACTTATTCATTTATCATGTGATGGATTTCGATGATCAATTAGAGGTTCCATACATGATCAAAAGGATTATCATCCCAGCTGAGGTCGATTACAAAAACATTACGGCAGACTATGTCGACGGCCATCTGAGGGTGACGTTACCATTCAACGAGTTAGCGGATGGTTACCATAAGGATATTGAAATTTTAAAGCATTAAACCTTTAGGAGGGAGGCCAGGGCTTTGGCAAGGGTCTCCTTTTTCAACTTTTGAAAGACCTTGACCAGGTCTTTTTCTTTTGGAGAATCTTTTACCATGGTCTCGACTTCTTTTCTGACACTTTCAGGCAATTTGTCGAGGACATTTTTGTCGGCTGTTTTGCTCTCAGGAGCTCCGAAAATTTCCACTTCCTCTATGGCCGTCTTCAGTATTTCACGTCCTTTCTTTTTGCATGTCTCAATGGGTTTATAGTTGGCATTGGAATCACGCAAAGCCCAGCTACTATAGTCAATTTTCAAGTCCGCAATTTGCCTGGTCCTGGGATCAGCGCGGCCATAGAGACGCTCTAGTGCTGCAATGGTAGAGCTTTTCCACGCTTCCAGATCAAAATCTTCTGCTTCAAGTTTTTCCACCTGCTTTTCTAGAAATTGAGTGTATTTATCTGTCATAATCAAAACATTATTGGTGGTATTGGTTTTAGTTTGTAGATATATCCTACCTATATAAAATTAGTCCTAAACTATGGATGTAACGAAAATAGTTCAGCCCGGAATTGACATTTTTGGTATTACACTGATGGAACCGGTCACTGTAGTTACCAACTTGATGATTTCCGGGGTGTGCTTTTATGCCTTTGCCAAGCTCAATAAGCAGGACGACGGCAATAGAGTGCTGTTTTATATGAAGTATTACTTCCTTACCATGGGCATTGCTAGTACCTGGGGTGGGTTTATAGGTCACGGGTTTTTATACCTCTTGGACGAGAGTTGGAAATTGGTAGGATGGGTTATCAGTATGATTTCGGTGGCACTGTTGGAGCGTTCGGCCATTAGTCACGCTAATCGATTTATTAATCCCAAGCTCGGTAAAGCTTTTTTGATCATCAACATCATTGAGTTACTGATTCTCATGTCATTTACCATTTCCACGATGCACTTTAAATATGTGGAATTTCATAGTGCATATGGCTTTATCATCGTTGTTACTTCATTTCATTTATTTACGTATGTCAAAACAAAAGACAAGGGTAGTCTTTTTATGATCTATAATACCGTGGTATTGTTGGGAGCTGTAGCTACTTTCAATCTCCCGATCATATTGCATACCTTTTTCAATCACCGGGATCTGGCTCATATCCTGATGGTGATCGCGTCCTACCTCATCTACCTGGGGGCCATCAACCTACATAAGCACGAGGCAAAGCAGGCGGTTGCTTCTTAATCTATGAGCCCAAACAGAAAAAAACATGTTTTTTTTCCGGAGATAGAAAACTCACTTGTCACTACCATCTTGACTCTGAGACCTGCATATCACAGCGAAGTTTAGGGTTTTGATATAATATCCCTTCCAAATGGCGTAAGTGCCAGAGCAGCAAGCTTGACATGTTGCTGTGCGAACGGGATGCCAATGATGGTAATGGCCAGGAGGATGGCAAAAACCAGGTGCGTTATGCTGATCCAGAATCCGCCGATTAAAATCCATACAATGTTCATGATGATCCAAAGACAGCCAGAAGCCCTTTCTCCTGCTTTTACCTCTTTACCAAATGGCCATAATGCCAGTCCAGCCATCTTCAATGTTTGAATGCCGAAAGGAATACCGATAATGGATATAAACAATAGTAGACTAGCTACCAGGTATTCGATAGCCACCAGAATGCCACCAAAAACAAGCCATACAATATTGCCCAGAGTTTTCACTTCCTATAGGTTAGTGGTTCTATCAACTGATCCGACCCCAATTGACAGCGGTCTTTTTCAACGAGTCAATATGTTTACGGATATGACCGTTTGATGGTTTTTGCAGCTCCGGGTCATCGGTGAGTACCTGGTTGGCGGCTTGTCTGGCTAGTTGCAGTACCTCGCCATCTGCACTAAGGTCCGATATCAGCAGGTCTAATGCTCCACTTTGTTGTGTGCCCATCAGGTCACCGGGTCCTCTAAGCTTTAGGTCTGTTTCGGCTATTTTGAACCCATCATTGGTTGCCACCATAGTGGATATTCTTGTCCTCGCTTCCGTGGTAAGCTTATCTCCCGTCATCAGAATGCAATAGGATTGTTCTGCTCCTCTCCCTACCCGTCCACGAAGCTGGTGTAACTGTGACAACCCAAATCTTTCGGCATTCTCAATTACCATCACGCTGGCATTAGGTACGTTGACGCCAACTTCGATTACCGTAGTGGCCACCATGATTTTGGTTTCGCCCTTAGCAAATCGCTTCATTTCAAAATCCTTATCCTCGGACTTCATCCTACCGTGGAGGATTGATAGTGGTTGATTAGGAAATCGACGACTGATGCTTTCGTAGCCATCCATCAGGTCTTTATAGTCCATTGTGGAGGATTCCTCAATCAGTGGATATACGATATAGATTTGCCTGCCCTTCTCAATTTCTTTTTCTAAGAAAGCAAAAAGGGCTATCCTTTTGCTATCCAGCATGTGTTTGGTGACAATCGGCTTCCTGCCAGCAGGGAGCTCATCGATGATAGAAATGTCCAGGTCACCGTACAGCGTCATTGCGAGTGTTCGAGGTATTGGAGTTGCAGTCATCACCAATACATGTGGGTACGTCTCTTTGTTTTTTTGCCATAGTTTCGCCCTTTGAGCAACACCAAATCGATGTTGCTCATCAATGACTGCCAGGCCAAGGTTTTGAAACCGCACTTTTTCCTCGATCAACGCGTGAGTGCCTACCAGGATGTGTATCACTCCACTTGCTAGCGCTTCATGAAGCAATTTCCGTTCAGACTGTTTCGATGAGCCGGTCAGTCTGGCCACGCGTATTCCCATCGGTTTTGCATACTCTTGCAAACCTTCAAAGTGCTGTTCTGCCAGAATTTCTGTTGGCGCCATAAAAGCGGCCTGCTTACCATTGCTGATAGCAATCAACATACACAGAAAGGCGACCATGGTCTTACCACTGCCTACGTCTCCTTGCACCAGCCGATTCATCTGATGCCCAGAACGAAAATCTGTGTAGATCTCTTTGACAACTCGTTTTTGAGCATTAGTCAATTCAAATGGCAAGTGTTTACTGTAGAAATCATTGAGCTTGTCGCTATTGGAGAAGATGATCCCGCGATACTTCTCTGTTCGGGTTACCTTCAGTTTCAGTAATTGTAATTGGATGAAAAATAACTCCTCAAATTTCAGTCGATACCTTGCTTTTTGCAGATGATCTTGATCCTTAGGAAAGTGGATGCTTACTAAAGCTGTCTTTTTGTCCGTTAGATGATAGGACTGGAGTAGCTTTTCAGGCAATGTTTCCTGAATATGGTGCATGGCTTCTACTAGCAGGATTTTTTGAAATTTGCCGATCGCCTTACTGTCGATAAATTTCTTTTTCATCACCTCGGAGGTATTATACATAGGCTGTAGATGAGAACCCTTTGTGGCGTTGGGAGTAAGGATCTCTATCTCCGGATGAGCTACACTTAAGTTTTTCCCATAACGCGCTGGTTTGCCAAACACAATATACGGAACACCTATTGACAATTTCTTTTTGATCCAATTTGCCCCTTGAAACCATACCAAATCAAACTGCCCTGTGTCATCTGCAAATGACGCTACAAGTCGCTGTTTTCGCCCTACACCAACATGCTGCAGAGATTTGATCTCACCAATGACCTGGACGTAAGAGAGATGCTCGTGCAATTCGTTGACTTTGTAAAACTTGGTCCGATCTTCATATCGATATGGATAGTATTGAACAAGATCGCCATAAGTAAAGAGGCCTAGCTCCTTGCAGAGTAATGCAGCACGTTGTGGGCCTACACCCTTTAAAAATTCAATGCTTTTGTCAAAAAACCCTGGCATACCCTGACATCTTCCATCACGAATTTAATCTCTCCAGGTCAAAGTATTCAATAGGTGAAAGAGGTCTCTTTTGATGAAATTGATAGAGGGTGCCAGTGAGTCGTTTTTTGTAGCAGTCTGAAAATACAATGCTCCGCGCAAGAAGTGATTGGCACTGTCCGTCACATGAAATTGAAATTGGCTGGGAACCTCGCCCTCCAGGTCAGTTACAGAGGCGAAACTGCCATTTGGCAATGATAAGATGCTCTCCTCTATGGCATAGGCCTTGACATTGTGTTTGGAGGTCAGTTTATAACTATCATTGATGTATTCCTCTAATTGCTTTTGGTTGTTTACAGTCTTGTAAGTCAGTTGAACATTGGCTTCAAGGTAGGGGTAGTCCAGGTCTATCCAGTATCGTTCCGTGATCCAGGAATTGTTTTCTTGCAGCTGGGCATGTTTTGAATACTCGAAATGATATGGAAATGTATCGGGGAGAGCCTGGTACTCTTGTTGGGGAAGAATGATTCTGTTATAACCCTTGGGTTTTGGAAGGTAGTTCTGTCCGCAACCTGTTATGAATAGAGTCGATACCGATAGGATCCAAGCGAATTGACGGATCATGACTGAGCTACGTTGACTTTGTTCTCGATAAATACCCTAACGCGTTTGATCCTTTTCTGGTCTACTGCAACAATGGTGAATAGAAAATTTTCAAACCTGATTTTGGCCCCCGCGTTAGGCAACTTTTCGTTGATTTCCAGCAAAAGCCCACCCAATGACTCGCTTTCACCCTTTACCTGATCAAAAAATTGCGTATCCACATCTACTATCTTGCAGAAATCATTTAGCGAGGTCTTTCCTTCGAAAATGTAGGTATGTTCATCAAGCTTATTGTAGCTGACATCAGACTCTTCGTCAAATTCATCGTTGATTTCGCCGACGATCTCTTCTATGATATCTTCCAGTGTGACGAGACCTTCTGTTCCTCCATATTCATCTACTACGATTGCCATATGAACCTGCTTTTCCTGGAAATCTTTGAACAAGTCATCTATTTTTTTACTCTCAGGAACGAAATAGCCAGGTCTTAGCAATGTCTGCCATTTGAAGGTCTCCTCCTTGTCAAGATGTGGAAGTACATCTTTAATGTAGAGAATACCTTCGATCTTGTCGATCGTTTCCGAGTAAACAGGAATCCGAGAATACCCAGTCTTATTGATTTGATCCATCAGCTCGTGAAAATCCGATTCTACATCTATGGCTGTGATATCCATCCGAGATTTCATGACTTGCTTGACCGATAAAGTACCAAAGTTCACAATTCCCTTCAGGATACCTTTTTCCTCTTCCGTAGTTTCCCGATCGACGGTGATTTCCAAAGCTTGATTGAGTTCATCGACCGAAAGATTGTACCCTTTCTTTTCTATCCGTTTCTCTATCACGTCACTAACAGACATAAGAAGCCATGACAATGGAGTCAGTGTCTTTTCAAAAAACTGGAGAAGACCAGCGGTAAATCGCGCAAAACCTAGCGCATTGTGGCTGGCATAGACCTTGGGCATTATCTCACCAAAAAAGACGATTACAAGTGTTATTGTAGCGGTCAGAATCAATATGATAATGCCCCCAGCATTTTTGCCACCGGTAACCTGCCAGGTGGCAAAAGTGGAGATCGTAACGATAAGAATATTGACCAGATTGTTTACAATCAATATTGTGGCCAATAACTTTCTCGGATTTTGTAACAGTCGATCTATTCGGTAATCAGCATTATGCTCTTTCTCTCCACGATCAGTGGGAAGTGAGAAAAAAGCAACTTCGGACCCAGAGATTAATCCGGATAAAGCCAGCAAAACTACCAGGATGATCGCATTTAGTATAAAAAATGAAGCTGGTAGTTGAGAAGAAACAGCTACGAGAATCGTAGGCAGAGGGTCATCCAAAGAGGTTTCCAAATAGATTGTATTTCGTTAAACTAAAACGGCAGATCATCCGTCACATCTTCTGGAGGAGCCGTTTGTTCAAAGGCTGGTGGACTTGCAGGCTGGGGTGTTGGTGCTGCTTGTTGTCCTCCGGAATACGCAGGCGCTTGAGACATGCCGCCACCTTGCTGGGCGCCGCCGAGCATAGTCATGTTCAATACTCTGATCCGTGTTCGCTTGCGATTATTACCCTGATCATCTTGCCAGGTATCTGATTTTATTTTTCCTTCGACATAGATGCTTTTACCTTTTTGCAGGTACTGTTCCGCAATCTTTGCCAATCCATCCCACATTTCCAGGTCATGCCATTCCGTGGAGTCCACCCTATTCCCGTTACGATCCTTATAAGATTCCGTCGTCGCTAGTGTCACATTTGCCACCGTAGAGCCATTTTCAAGATACCGCACTTCAGGGTCTTTACCCAGGTTGCCAATTAAGATCACTTTATTTATTCCTGCCATAATTCTAAATTACTTAAAAATCAAGTTGTTGCAAATAGTCAACGATGAGTTTTGGTTTTGGCAAATTTACTATTTGCTCATAAGAGTATACCTCCAGATTCCATTTATTGATTAAATCCTTAATTATCGACTCTTGTTCAGCGATCAGGTAAAATTTGGCTTTGATAATACGGTGCGTGAGAATATGCTTGATCTGGGGGGACACCTCAGCGACTGGCAACCCTAATGAATGAACATCAAAGCTAGATTCCTGGCTTTCCACTAGGTGAAAATCATAAAGGCCCTGCCAAATATCTGACGGACCTCTTCTCCTCATGGCCAGGCCTCCTTCTACCTGTAGCACGATATAATGAAAATACCGCGTCTTCACCTTTACCTTTTTGATCTTAACAGGAAGCAGGTCCTGTTTGCCATACTTGAAAGCAAAGCAAGAGTCATTCACAAGGCACTGATTACACTCCGGAGCTTTAGGTGTACAAACCCTGGCGCCAAACTCCATCATAGCCTGATTGAAGTCCCCAGCATTTGTATTCGGAATCATACGATACAATACGTCCATAAACGCTCCTCTGCTTTTTGGATTGGCGATATCAGCGTCTATACCAAACAAGCGAGCGATTACACGATATACATTCCCGTCGAGGACTGGCTCAGGTGCATCGAAGCAGATTGAGCCAATGGCTGCCGCGGTATATGGACCTACACCCGGTAGGTTGAGTAATTCCTTATAAGTCTCCGGGAACCTTCCACTATATTTTTCAGTGACTGTTTTTGCGGCTTTATGCAAGTTTCTTGCCCTACTGTAGTAGCCGAGTCCCTGCCATAATCGAAGCACATCCTGTTCGTCGGCATTTGCCAGGTCAGTTACAGTAGGAAAGGTTGCCACAAAACGATCAAAGTACGGAAGACCCTGGGCAACCCGGGTTTGTTGTAAAATGATTTCGGACAGCCAGACATGATATGGGTTCTTGGTCCTGCGCCATGGAAGGTCACGTTTGTGCTGATGGTACCATGAGGTGATGATATGAGCTAGAGCGCTCTTTTCTTCGTCCAATGAATTCTTTGAAAAATTAACTTTCACTTTGTAATTACCAAGGTCAAATTTAAATTTGACGCCCGAAACCATAGCAATATCACCTTAAAATCAGAGAGTTGTGACAAAAGCGGATGTAATTAATGAGATTTCCGACAGGACAGGAATAGACAGAGCAGACGTCCAGGCTACGGTCGAGGCCTTTTTCTCTATCGTGAAAAATTCGATGGCGGAAGGAGAGAATATTTATGTGAGAGGTTTTGGCAGTTTTGTCAATAAGAAGAGGGCCAAGAAGATTGCAAGGAATATTTCCAAAAATACTGCTATGGTAATCGACGAGCATTTCGTGCCTAGCTTCAAGCCATCGAAGATCTTTACCGAAAAGATCAAGACCAGCCCTAAACTGAGGCCAAGAGGCTAGTTTTAGTGAGCAGGCTTCAAATTATACTGACGGCCGGGGGTGAGCTGTTAGTTGTTCTACTGTATCAATTGCCTCGTGTGGTAGTGGATAACGAGGAGGATGCAGAAGTCGCAACCCATGACTTTTCCGTTTCGGATGTAGATGCCCAAGCCATCGGGACACTTAAGGAGTTGCTCGCAGGAGAAAGTAATCAAAAAAATATTAACTTTGCGGACTCTTTAGCCAGATACTATCTGAAATATGGGTTTTTGGATAGCGCGGTGACAACCGCTGAAACATATCTGCTAAGGGATAGTTCTTTGAGTGCTTTGCTAAGTGCTGCGGATATCTTGTATGCTGCTTTTGAAAGATCTGCGAATGCCGAGAAAGCTGCAGATAGAGCGAGACAAGCTCGAACAATCCTTGAAAAACTGCGAGAAATCCGGCCGAAATCATTACCTATTAGGAATAGGTTGGCAATGACATTGGTGACAACAGAGACTCCAATGGCGGGAATACGGATGTTGCAAGAAGTGGTAGCAGAAGATCCTGACAATCGGGAGGCTTTGGTCAATCTTGGATTGTTGTCCATCAGATCAGGTCAATATGATAAGGCCGTTGGGAGATTTAAGCTCATTCTGGAAAAGGACCCAACAGACTTTGAAGCGATGTTGTATCTGGGAGTCAGTCAGATGGAGTTGTCACAAACGGAGCAAGCGAAGATATTATTTGAAAAAATTGTAGAAGCTGAAGATGTCGATCCTGCGATCAAAGCAAGCGCGGCACAATATTTACAAAGAAATTAAACGTATTAAGTAACTATAAACATAAGAAATTATGCCTTGTGGTAAAAAAAGAAAAAGACATAAGATCTCTACGCACAAGCGTAAAAAAAGACTAAGAAAAAATAGACATAAAAAGAAGTAGAGCACTATTAATCCGACAATAGAGTGAGTAACGAACTAATAATCAACTCAACTCAAAACGGATGTCGAATCGCTCTACTTAAGGAAAAAAAGCTAGTAGAATTTCATCAAGAAGAAGATAGCAATCTCTTCAACGTTGGTGACATCTACCTGGGAAGTGTCAAAAAAGTAGTTCAAGGGCTGAATGCGGCCTTCATTGATACAGGCTATGAAAAAGACGCTTTCCTACACTACCTTGATCTTGGACCTCAGGTCCAAAGCCTTAATAAGTTTACCAAACTAGCGCAGAATAGGAAACATGCTAGTGCAAAGTTGACTGGCTTCAAACATGAGCCTGATATCAACAAGTTTGGCAAAATCAACCAGGTACTGACCAAAAATCAGAAAATCCTGGTACAGGTAGTA
>JAHCMJ010000012.1 GCA_019192485.1 Cyclobacteriaceae bacterium HetDA_MAG_MS6
ATTGTTACTCGTATTGAGATCTGTTATGGCATTGTCATTAGTCTCCGGGTTGTCAAAATCAGCATCCGCAAACAGAAACAAATAGTAAGTACCGGCTTCTACAGCGAGCGGTATCTCTACCTCATCCAGTGTTACGCCCAGAACATCATTTTGAGCCAGACCAGGCATCTCGTCATCCTCAATTCTGCGATCATTAAGATCAAGCTGATTATCCACTGACAGGTAGACTGCGTATTTTCCTAACACCGATTGCTGACTGCCGATGTTGACGATATCGGCAGATATGGACACACTATTTCCGGCTGCCACCACATTGGAATCAGGTAGCATAAGGTTTTGAACCTCCAGGTCAATCGCCGATAAGGTACTGCCAAAGGGAAGCACAATGGTATTGTTAGATTGATCCACTTCCGGAGCGCTTCCATCGCCGATTTGCAAGATGATATTGTAGTTACCTACCGGTAAGAAACGATCAATCGGAAGGTCCTCTTCAAAGACATAAGACTCGGCGCTATCCAGTCCTGCAATCGAGGATACTTCATGCAAAAGAATATCTTCCTGATCGATCAGATCATCGTCTGACAGGTAAATCATGAAGGGAAAGGAAGAAGACTTTTGTGACCCTCCATTAATGATAGTTCCACTGACGGTAAGCAACTCCCCTTGCATAATGGTGGTTGATGATAAGACGGCATCGTCGGATTTTAAGTCACTGTCATTGGGCAACATGTTGATGGGAAAAGCAAAGTCATTGTTCTCATCAGACTCTTGTACTACCTGGCTAGCATCTAAGGACACGATCAGGTATTGAGGTCCGGTTTTCGTCAAACCCTGAAAGCTCAAGAATGGATCATCTGTGATTACCTCATTAGGTTCAAGAGCGGGATGATTGTCATCATCAATGGATATATCTGATGGATCAAGTACATCGTCATCGGAAATGTAGGTCTTGTAAGTAGCTGCAGGAGCTCCTACAGATCCTTGATTCTCTATCTCGATGGTGAGAGTCGTTGCCATCCCAATCCTGATCTCGGTAGTATCAATTGAAAAATCACTTACTACCAGGTCTACGTCTGCCTGGCTGATGGTAATACCCGCGGAGATTTCGTTGTTTTCTTCATTGGTTTCAAAGATCAAGTCAGCAACATCTGCTTTGGCAAGTACGAAATAGGCTCCTGCCGGGACTGTTGCCGGAACTTCAAAGCTTCCTGCTAGTTGGACGTCGGGAACAGAAAAAATAGTTCCCAGTTCAAGTTCTTCCGAATCTAAAACCTCATCCTCTGAAAGATAAAACGAAACCTTAACCTCTGATGCTGAGGTAAGCATTGAAGAGCCATTGTTTTTTAAATCACATGTCAGGCTTACATCAGCTCCCTGAGTGACATTAGCGCTTACGGCCAGGTTTTCCAGTTGTATATCAAGGTCCGACTCAAATTCTAAAGTCAGACTTGCAATGTTGTTGGATTCATCCGTTTCCTGGACATTGTTATCTCTATCTACATGAGTAAAGACATAATATAGCCCGGGTTCTTCACTGTTTGAAAATGAAAGAGGGACAGTAAAATCAACGGTTTCCTCTGGCGACAATAAATTAATTGAGGTTTGGAAAACTTGTCGATCAAGCGAGGTGAGGTTGTCATCTTCAGATACAAAAATTCTCAGTACATTTTCTCCCGCTATGGTGGTACCAGCATTTTGGATACTTAGAGACAGTTCTGTTGACTCTTCAACCCCTATTATGGCGTCCTGCAAAGCGACATTGACGATCTGCAAATCCGGAGTAGGAGGATTCAAGGTAAATGGTATACTCACCAGATTATTCTCTTCATTGCTTTCGGCTTGCCGCTCCTCCTCATCGACTACCACCAGGATATAGTACTCACCTATGGCCAAATCGCCTGATAGCAGCATGCTGACATCAAATGTTACCAGTCCTTGAGAGTCAAGCGCGTCAATATCGATTGATTTCGGCTCATTATCTCGAAAATCCAGCTCGCTATCCTCAGACAGATAGATATTCACCTGATTGGCTGGAGTACATAAATCGCCGAGGTTGATCACCTCCCCTGAGATATGCAAAGTATCTAAGGGTGCGACAGAAGAAGGCGTCAGTTGAATATTTTGAACTGATAAATCAGCAGTAAGCTCTTCATTCACTGAATTAACTATAGCGACGGCATCGATCTCATTCCACCCTGGCACAGCAGGGTTGTTGAATGCTATACGCACTTCGCTCACTGCGAAAGAGGTCTCTGGAAAAACAGCTTTGAAAATTCTAGTCTCTTTGGGTTGTGCCACTGCCGAATCTGACCAAACGATTTCCCATAATCCGGAACTGGGATCTTGGACATAGACGGTATCTACCGCACCCGGATTAAACGTTTCGTAGATCCAAACTTCATTTGCGGTATGAGCACAACCAAAAGACAACTCCAGATATTCCCTGGAGCCATCCTCAGATGAGCTGGTCCAGGCATTACTGAGATCTCCATATTGAGGATATACATCGGGAGCACCAGTAGCTCTCTGCGCGCTCCAACTAGTTGTTGAGAATTGTGAACTGAAATCTATAACATCTTCAGCATAAGTGATGGCCTGCCCTTTTGAAACCAGGGCGTATAGAATAATCGTGGATAAGGCTAGTATTTTTTTCATGACAGCGTGATAAAAGTTTGGCTCTAAACTAACCGCTGCCCTCCCCCATCTCAATTTTGTGGGACGAACGTCACAATTATGTATCTGAGGAGTTGAAAGAGCGTGATCTAAAAAACTTACTGGAGCTTTCTGATCTGACTGAGCAAAAGATCCCTGAAACTCTTACCCAGGGGAATTTCATTGCCTGCTACAAAGACGTTGTTGCTATTGATAGCAGATATCTGTTCGACATTTACGACATAGGAGCGATGGGTGCGAAAGAATTGTGCTTTAGGGAGCTGGGCATGAAAATCTTTCAAAGGCATTCGAACAATAAACTTACTGCCTTCTTTTAAATGGATAACGGAATAATTGCCTTCAGGACTGATCCACAATATCTCGTCAAAAGTCACCTTTTGATAGAGGTTACCTTCTTTGATGAAGAGTGCATCCTTCATGATCAGATTGCCAGCATCTACATCAGGCTGACTATACTCTTCCTTCGCGGCAAAATTGGATAGCGCCACTTCTATCGCTGAGTAAAGGTCATCCTTGTCAAACGGTTTGATCAGATAACCATTAGGGTGAAGGTCTTTTGCTTTGGTTACGGTGCTTTTATCGGCATAACTCGTACAAAAAATGAATGGAATAGATATGTTCTGGTTGATGAAGCTGGCCACCTCCAGTCCACTTTGATCCTTACCTAAAGTAATGTCCAGAATAGCAACGTCGGGTTCTGTAGCTACCAACATCCGTTTGGCCTCGCTCTCTTCTGAGGCAATCCCAACCACATAATAGCCGAGATCTTCCAGGATATCTTTCATATCCTCTGCAATGATTAACTCATCCTCGACGATCAAAATTCTAACCTTGCTCATAGCTTGTCGTGATTATCAACAAATAGGTTGAAGTGATGTGCTAGCATAAAGGCTTATCGGAAGCAGCAGACATCGCGATAAAGATAACTAGTCTTTTCTACAATAAAATTAGAGGTATTAAGAACTGGCTTCGAGCCTAGTTATGAATGAACAACGGACCTAAAATCAATTCTGATACAGGCTCCTTCTCGATTTTTGAATCTTAGTTTTCCTTTTAACTGCCTGCTCAGGATAGCTACCAGTTTCAAACCCAAAGAATCGGTCTTGTCAAAGTCAAACCCGCTTGGGAAGCCTTTACCGTTATCTTGATATTGGAGACAATAGCCGTCAACATCTGTCTTGGTTATTGAAATTGAAATCTTACCAGGCTTCCCATCGAATGCATATTTATAAGAATTCGAAAGCAGTTCATTGAGAATTAAACCGACAGGTATTGCCGTGTCTATATCCAATTGTATACCATTCGCTTCTACTTGGCATGTAATTGCTTCATTTTCACGTCCGTAAAGTTGGTTAATCTGGCTAATGAGCCCTTGCACATAATCCTCTATCTCAATCGCATTCAATTTATCACTTTGATAAAGTTTTTGGTGAATAAGTGACATGGTCTTGATCCTGCTCTGCCCTTCATTGATCAGTTTCTTCACCTCACTACCTTGTGCCTCTTTGAGCTGCATATTGAATATGCTGGAGATGACCTGCAGATTGTTTTTGACCCGATGGTGAACCTCTCTCAATAGTACCTCCCTTTCTTTAAGAGATTGCTCTATGGTTAGTTTTTGTTCAATGATCTCAGAAGTGCGACTCGCAACAAGCCGTTCCAATTTTGATCGTTCGCTTTCAAGATAACTTAACCTCCATCGAACCAACACCCAGACCAATCCCCCCAATAGCATAAAATAACCAAGATAAGCCCAATAGGTTCTGAACCAAGGCGACAGGATCGTGAAACTCATGTTGGTCCAAACCTGCTCGCGATCGGGAGTTCTGGCTTCCAAGATCAAGTTGTAATCACCCTCCAGCAGATTAGCTATCTCCATGTAGTTTTGAGGACTCCAATCCGACCACTCCTTATGATACCCGTCTATTTTGTACCGATAAAAGTTATCTCCTTCGGAGTAGACTGTATTTACGGAAAAGTCAAATCTCAATCGGTTTTGGTCGTAGGGTATTGCCCCGGAGTTATCAGGAAATTGAAACCGAATGATGGCCTTCGCTTGCTCCATATGATCACTATCTTCCAAAACATGGTATCTGAAAATTTCCTCTCCATTACTAACAAAAAGTACTTCATTGACAAGTTGCGTCTCTACCCCTTGGTTGATTCTTACGTCGAATATTGGTAAACTTTTTATGAATTGGTCTTTTAAAAAAACATCGCCTGTCAATGTTTTTTGGTCATCAAAATACAATATCCAGGTGGTATCTCCATTTTGATGTACACTTTGAACTTCCGTAAAATCGGAAGGTAACAATGAATTGAAGGCAGCATACGGCTCAAACTCATCTGCTTCCTTTTGATAGCTGTAAAAGCCTCTCGCGGTAGTCACGACCGGGGTATCTTCAAAAACACTGATGGCTATGGGTGATTCCAAGGCATATGACTTACTCACCCCATTGTCATATCCAAACAAGCCCACACTTGATGAAATACCCCATAAGATTGAGTCATGCTCTACTAGTTCCTCTACATTTTTGACGGTCTCTTCATCGGAGGTCACGAATGACCAGCCGTTTTTCCTTCTGAAAAAGTTAAGCCCTTCCTGCTCACCTCCGGCATAGTCATAATCAGATAGAATAGTCGCAGTAAGACTTGTAACCGGAATGGCAAACAGCATTTCAGCCTTCTGGCCCTTGATCTGGTAAGTGGCGCTCAGGTCCGTGCCGATCAGGAGATCATCAGCAGTGAAAATCCTGGTGACCAGATTAGGAAAGTCACTCACCTTTTTAGGGAATGAAGCCCCTTCGGGCAATACAAACAATCCATTGATGGACCCGAAATACAGTTGATTATTAAAATAGGTAAAAGACGTGTTGTCATCGATCTCCTCTAGTTGATAATACCGAATTGGGCTATTTAAATCTATCCGGGCCACGCCTCGTTTTGTGCCGATCCAAAGGCCTGCACGGTTATCTTCGAAGACATAACCCGTGCCTTCGTGAATGTCGTAGTTGGATCGCTTGATGCTATGGAAATGCCTACCCTCTTCGTCCATGATCAGTACGCCTCCAGTCAGCGTAGCAAAAGCAAAATGGCCATTGGACAAAGCTATAGCATGGTATACGCTATGAGTCTTTAGGTATGCATTGATCTCGACGTTCCAAGCCTTCACTTCGTGATTGGCATAGAGAAAAAGGCCCTCAGATCTGGTTGCGATCAGCATTCCCAAAGGGTGTGCAACAAAGGCATTACACTTAAATCCAAAATCTTTATCATCTACCAAAACCTCCAATTGACCATCATAGATTTTAGCCAATCCTATCCGTCTGATCCTGGTGTAAATAGTGTCATCCACCGCAAAAACGATATCAAAGGGAGAATCGTCAGGTCCAAGTCTATCAATTTTTGTAAGCTGGTCTTGATCGTATCGAAATATATACTTTGACGACCTGAAATAGACACCATGAGTAGTCATGCTGACCTCCCATATAGCTCCAAAATCCAAGACTTCAGGACCAAGCCTGTCAATCAGAGTGTGGTAGATCAATTTATTATCGAAATAGCCAAACTCGCCGGAAGATCCCACATAGACGCGATCCAAACGATCATCAACTTCTAGCCAGTAAATGATTTTCTTATCAGGAATAATACCCTCCTCCCACCTTTCGCCATCAAATCGCAAAAGGGAAGTACCTGTACCCATGTACATGGTTCCATCTTCGGATTGATCGATACACAGCACCTCCTTGTCAGATTGATACTCATCTGGATCGAAGTAGCGATGAGGATACTTGAATTGACCATTCGAAATGAAAGGCACCGAATACAGAAAGAATATGACTAGTCCTAAAGCTTTCAAATCAAGCTAATGTAGGAATTTTAGCACCATTATTAAAAAGGGTGTTGCGATCATGGCCAAATCATCAAATGTGATCGATTCATCACGTAGCTTGATGAGTTCATCACTTTGTGTTCTGCAACGAAAAAACTATTGGCGAGCAAAACACATAGGATCTTTTAGTCAAGTTCCCTTCGGAAGTATTCTCTTGGAGAACTACCCATTAGCTTTTTAAAAGATTTATTGAAAGTGGTTTTGGAGTTGAAACCCGCCTCTTGTGCAAGTCCATAGAAAGTGAAGTGCTTTGCCTTACCAGACTCCGCCAATTTGACAAATTCCTTAATTCTGTAATAGTTAACGTATTCAAAGAAATTCATCCCAATACTTTCATTTAGCAACCGTGCTATTTCCGGATTATTGACCCCCAGCAGTTCTGCCAAATCAGCTTTCATCAGTCTCCTGTTTAAATATGGCTTTTTTTCGGTCATCAGCCGATCAAGTTTTTCCTTAAGTGCGTCGAGTTCTTTCTCAGACAAACGAGATTTTATGTACTTTTTTTGATTGATAGATTCGGTCACTCTGAATAGCTCAGGCTCCTTCATTGTATAGAATGAAATGAAAAGCAAAATCAAGCCAATACTTGTCCAGATGTAGTTTCTGGCTCCCACTTCAATATATTCACTACCGAATATACTGATGAAGTAAAATACTACCCAAGTCATCAAGCAGATACCAATAGCAATCAGAAAAATGTGAAAAAACCTCGTTTTTACGACATAACTAAGCTCTCCTCCCAGTTTATGCTTAAAATCACGGAATAGACTATAACTGGCCATCCAATAGCCAATATTGAATACTAGCGCAAACCCTATAAATGCGATTATATGCTCTGTTAATCCACCTTGGGCATAACGTGCCTTTATCTCTTCATTAGAAGGTATGATAAAAAGTACCAGGATAAACGCGCTGTAAATGGCGGCTGGTAAATAGTGTAGCAAGTCCCTGGGATGAAACTTTCTTCCGAACAATGATGCTCTAGTGAACAAGTAAGTAGTAGAACCAAATAGGAGGTTAGAAAATTCTGACACTGCGATGAACTTTCGGGAGGTTCCAAATATGGCGGTAGCATTTAGAATCCTGCCTGAAAGACCTATCATCAACACAATGATTAAAAGGGCAAGGTAACCTCCGATTTGCTCTCTCTTCTTGGAAGAAGACACGTAAATACCAAGAAGAAAGAGTCCTTGCAGGAATCCAAAATAGATCAGTTGATTTAGTATGGACTGCATTCGCTTACTAAGTTAGTTTTGCAATGATGGTGGCAACCAAAATGCCTATATTAGATGACAAACTGATGTATCAGTTTGACTGCACTTCGATCCAATTCACTCTTTTTTCGGAAGGCCTCAAATGCCTCTTTAGTTTCCCATTCCGTGATTATCACAAAATCAGGATTGTACTCGTATCCAAATGGAGAAGCGCCTCCTGCTAGTTGAAGGACTGTCCTACCACCTGATCTTTTGGATGCTTTAAGCAGCTTGTCTTTGAATTGGTCAAATGCAGCGCGCTCCATCTCCCAGTATGCTGTGACCACATTGAACTTGGATGTATTCACCTCGAAAGAAATGTCGTCTGCTATTTCCCAATAAGTAAGATCAAAATTTGACCATATCTCTTTTCTCATCGAATGAAATGCTGGTACTTCTTTTTCAATGTCTAGAAGAAACGCTTCCCTAACCTCAATAGAAGGCCAAGATCCTAAAATCATAGATTGAGGGTGATAGTTTCCCTCTAGTGGATTCTCTTTTATGGAGTAACCTTTCAGCGGACTGTACCCCATTTTAAGTGCTATTGGGTATGCTAATTCAAAATATTTCTTTCGGACTTCGTCAGTTCCCTCTTTTGTCCTTAGGAAAATAATATCGAAAGCTTGCCCTTTTTTCAGTGAATAAGACTTTATCTCCGATTGAGCTTGAGTCACATGAATGAATGAGTAAAAGAGAATCAAGGACATGATGTATTTAGTCGATTTCATATTATTTGATTTGATTTCGACAATGTTACGAGTGCGAATGGAGCTATGTTGATTGGAAAGAGGTTTCATAAGTTCAAATACGGTATGCGTACCTTTGCAAAGGCCCTTTTTTGTAATTGAGCTTTCAAAAACGCTCAGCTGGCATTTTCATCAGAAGCTTTGTTGCGCACCACGTCAAATATTACATCGCTCCCACTTTTATCAGATCAAGCTCCAGTTTACTGGGATTCTCAAAATGAATGGAATAGAACCCCATCTCAGAAGCTGTTTTGATGTTATCTATATTATCGTCTATAAAAACGGTGTTTGCTGCCTCTATTTTATATCTATCAAGTAAAAGTTGGAATATTTTAGGGTCTGGTTTTGCAATCTTTTCTTCACCTGAAACGACGATCCCGTCAAAGGTTTTGAAAAAAGAAAACCTGTCATAAGCTATTGAAATGGTTTCTGCCGACCAATTGGTCAATCCATAAATTTTGTATTTATGTTTCAACTTGTACAGAAGACTTACTGTTTCAGGAATATCACATTTTAGCATGGTTTCCCATTGATCATAGAAAAGTCCGATTTGTGCGTGAAACATCGGGAATTTTTGTTGTAATATTCTAGTTCCATCTTCCAGTGAGCGGCCTCTTTCTTGCTCTAAATTCCACTCTTCAGTACATATATTTTTGAGGAAATACTCCATTTCACTATTATCCTCAAAAACATCTTTGTAAAGGTATCTTGGATTCCAGTCAACCAGTACACCACCAAAATCGAAAATGATGTTTTGAATTTCCATTGTCTTTTTCTTTAACCTACAAACATATGGGTATGCCTATTTTATCAGATTCTAAAGTCACTTGCTGATCACCAATCATTTTCTGATAGGCAGTTCATTAAAAACACTGCAAAAACTGTTTTGATTGATCAGGAGTCTACAGACACACAACCTATCGCGACCTGAAAACCGTGCCGCACGAAGTCAACTTCCGGTGGTATACGTTCAATAATCCCAATTGGCGTACCAGACTTTTTGCTTATCTAATTCTAAAATTAGTACTTGCCCGTTATGAAATCTCATATTTTCGTCATCACAACAAAATTCACGAAAGGATAAAATGGTGTTCCCCGAGATGTTTTCACCGTTTTCGAATTTGTCAGTTAGTTCGGAAGGGATTTTGCCAGTTAACCAGGTCGCGTCCCATGGTGGTGGCCCATTTTTCCAAATATCAATTTGCTCTGAGGTTACTGTGAATACCTGAGAGTATTCACCTTCCAGTGGAAAGTAAGTGTCTTTCTCTATTAAATGCTGTTGCGGAGAGGTCAGTAACAAACCCGTTCGTTCTTCAAATATTTCCTTCGTAGTTGGATCTATTTCTTTTCTGATCGATTCTTTGAGCGATTTTGCTTTTTCAACTCCAGCTTCTATCTTTCTTTCAATTCGGTTGCATGAAATGAGTGCTAGCGCTAAAATCGCTATTATAAGAGAACCTTGATTCATGGACATGATCATGTGGCTAACGTCGAACTAGCAATGAGCATGCGACCCGTTTTCCATAAGCAATGAGATTTCCCGTTGGCGCCATCATATCAAAGTGCTGGTTATCTGATATTTTTTCCATTCAAGTAATCAATGACGTCTTCTATCACTTCTTGAGTTCTCAATATTCGAAAATGACCTGTTCCGCTAATTTCCTTAAATTCCGATATATGCCAATTTTCATGAACATTCCTTGAACGAGAGATAGGAATGACTTTATCATCCTTATCATGAATGATTAGTGATTTCTTCACAGCTATCGTCTTTACAAATTTGCTTACATTTAATTCGCTGACATTGGTGTTCATTTCTTTTTCAAGTCTTTGTATCAGGTTGTTTTTTACCTTATCTGTTATGCCGACCATTTCAGAAACATCATCTATTCGCTCTGTAAACTTATCTGGTGTGGTTAGCAAAACATATTTTTCAATGGCTATGTCTTGATTATTAAAAAGTGCATAAGTAGTCGCCACTCCACCAAATGAATGACTAACTAGGTTATTGGCCTTAAACCTCCTTATCAAAACTCCAACCAATTCCGTAAACTCAAAAAGGCTTGTTTTGCCTACTGAACTGAATCCGTGCGAAGGTCCGTCAAAGGCAAATACTGTAAAATTGTTTCTAATCAAACGTTCTATTAAATCGGAAAAATTTCCCGCTTGACCTTCCCATCCGTGGATCAGAAGGATTCGCTTATCCCCGCCTTTCCAAGTATAGAGTTTAATATTAAACCCTTTGAAAGAGAAATCTTCCTTCTCTGATTTTTCCAAGGTTTTCAGTTCATTTGAACGAAGCTTTCGTATCTGCGGATTGGTTAATTGCTTGTAAGCAAAGGATGTTATCAGTGTTGGGAAGAAACTTGATGCTATTTTAACTAATGTTTTTTTCATTGAGCTCTATACCAGATTAGCTCACTGCAAACTACGACGTTTCATGCTGTAACAACCTGATATCAGGTTAAGAAATCAGGCTTTTTCTCATTCTCCCCAGGCTATCTTATATCCATGTGCAAAAAGCGCAACTCCTGGCGAGCAATCTATTGTCTTTTTCTATCGCAAGGAATTTTGTACCTGTGTGTTCCTATCAGATTCGGTCCAAGTCCACGAATACCATACAATGAACAAAGTTGTTCCTATTTCTATAGTTGCAAAAAACATATAATGATAACTAGGCGTGTCCATGAATAGTGTTCCAATCATTGTTAGCGTTTTGATAATCCCGCGGCACTTACTTTGGATACGTGATTGGCATTGTTTGGCACTGAAAATTGCTAACAGCTCTATGAGCCTATGAGCTTAGTTTGTTACCCCTCGGTTTAGTGTTTTTTCGGATTATAATTTAATAGTAAGTTATAAAACTTATAAATAAGTTGATTAACTTAAAAATAAGTTATATGTTTACCTTGCTGATTTCAACAAACTCATATAGCGATGACGACACTGACTAAGGCAGAAGAGAAGATTATGAAGATTCTCTGGGGTATCGGACAGGGTTTTATCAAGGATATACTCGAACAATACCCCGACCCAAAACCTCCTTATAATTCGGTCTCGACCATAGTAAGGGTGTTGGTACAGAAAGAAATCGTGGGTTATAAGGCCTATGGCAATTCGCACCAATACCACCCCTTGGTTTCTAAGGAGGAGTATAGTAAAGGGCAGCTGTCTCGTTTGGTTTCAGATTATTACAATAATTCGCTGAAGCAGGTAGTCAACTTTTTCTCCGAAAGTAAAGAGCTGGATGAGAAGGAGCTAAACGAAGCCATTCAAATGCTTGAGTCTCTCAAATCCAAAAAAGATGAGTGATATAATTCTTTACTTACTGGAAGTCAGTATAGTACTAAGCATACTTTATTTGTTGTATTGGCTGTTGCTAAGTCAGGAGACTTTTTTCAGCCTCAACCGCTTTTTTTTGTTGGCTATTCCGGTATTATCACTCCTTTTCCCGGTAGTGAACTTTGACTTTTCGGCTTCGAAGACAACGATTATCAATGAGCCTATTGAAGAACTGAGTGGAATGCGCATATCTTATTACGAGGCGCTGGAAACCTGGTCGCGAGAAGGTTTGAGTAAGCCTGCGGCCTATTCAGATCGCTCTGCATCAGCTAAGAAAAACATAGTCAATACTGGGGGTACTGTTTTGATGGTGCTTTTAATTGCTTATGCCATTGGGTTTGTGGTGATTGTCTCTAGGCTGATATGGGTTTATGCCTGGATCTACCACTTGAAAGCCAGTAATCCCCGACAGCGAACAGAAGGCATAACCGTGGTAAAGATACCGTATCAGATGGCTCCCTTTTCTTTCATGAATGCAGTTTTCGTCAACGAAAATATGCTGGAAAATGATGAATTCGTCCAGATACTGGCACATGAAAAAACACATATTCGGCAGAGACATTCTCTTGATTTAATCTTTGTTCAACTTCTGGGGGCGGTGCTTTGGTTCAATCCGATAGTATGGTTCCTCATCAAATCCATAAAAACAACACATGAATACATAGTAGATAAAAAAATGATCAACCAGGGTTATTCCTTAGTTGAGTACCAGTCATTGCTTTTGAGACAATTGATCAGCAACAACTCATACGGGTTGGTACACAATTTCAATTTATCATTTATAAAAAAAAGAATAACCATGATGAAAATAAAAGAATCAGGATGGACTGGTAAAGCCAAAGTGGCTTTAGCCCTATCCACAGTAGTTATATTTAGTTTGATAATGGCGCAGTGCAATTCCAGGGTAATCGATGATCAATTAGACTCTAGCCTGCGTGCTGATGACTTGGCCAGCGAAGCCAATAGTCTTAACGATCAATTGATTTCTTATTCCTTACCGGTATTGCCGAAAACGCGCTACAAGTTCACCGGAGATCCTGGCAATTCCCTGGAAGTAACAATCAGGGAAGGTCAAATAACCATAAACGGTCGGATTTATGAGGTGGATGAGATCGAATCAGCGGTTGGCAACTCTGATTTAACCAAGCACTCCGTAGTTGTGATGAAGGTCGATAAAGATCAGTCAATGAGCCTGGTAAGAGATGTACAATGGGAGCTCAGAAAAGCTGATCGAAGAAAGCTGCTTTACATCGGACGTACTATAGAAGGAGCGCCCGTTGAAATGCCCTTTTTGCTTCCCCCGGTTCCAGGCAGCCAAGACGGCATACAAATACCAACGATTGACGACCAATATGCCCAAACCCATGACATCAGTATTTTAAAAATTGAATTGGGCAATCATTTGGGAATCAAGAATCAACAGCAGGTTTATGATTTTGTAATGGATCAAATGCGCCAAGGGAAGTCAAATTATGTGATAAGTGCCAAGCATGAAAACGATGATAGTTACGGTGATTATTTATTAAACCTGAATTATATCCAAGAGGGGTTCAATCAAATCTACCAGGAAAGAGCTCAGAAAATGTTTGGAAAAAACTTCCATGAGCTGGACTGGAATAAAGAGCAATACAATGCAGTCCGAAAAGGAATCCCGAGAGCAATTTCTGTAGCCGAACGATAGGTACCAGTATTCTCTCCATGAAAGGACTCAGATCAGGGTCCTTTCTTTTCTAACTGATCAAAATTTCTAATGGATTCAAATTAATTGGTCTGATTACCTTCTATGATTTCCGCAAAAAACTGATATCCATCCCGATAGTAATCGCCAAATTGAATAGCATGTCCTGCGGAGTTTGTTCTCTCATATACAACACTCTTGTTCAGTTCTTTCAATTTGTTAGCCAAATAATCTGAATAGCCAACGGGAATTTTTGCATCCTTCACGGGGTGTTGGATAAAATATTCAATATCAGGTAAGTCATCAAAATCATCTATCAATTCCTCGTAGTAAGTGGTCGTGTGCAATAGCACTCCTTTAAACTCAATTTTAGTTTGATCCAATAGTTCGATGAGTAACTTGGTTGTTGCTGAGCATCCACCCACACCAAAGACTAGTTCCTCGTCTACAGGATATTGATTCAACACATTTAGATAACTGTCAGTAAGATCCATTGTAGATAGGCTGTCATAAGGTTTATAGGAACGCATATATGGAAACAAAACAGCAACCTGTAGTGAATCCGCAAAGTGTTCTATAAAAGAGAAGTGATTCACATTAGATAGATAAAAACTAGAAAACAATGGTTTAAGTGGAGGCGTAGCTTCGTATGGTAATTCTATCACTAAAGGAACAGACTTAGACACGTCATTAACTTTAGGCCAATAGAGGTAATAGCTTTCTATAGTAGTACTATCAATACTTGAGATGTAACTATGCAACCGGAATCCTGAATTACTTAAAACACCTCTGTCCAAAACTGACAAACTCTTTATGAGTGCTACTTTGTTGCGATCATAGAATTTCTTCTCTGACAGATAGGGAGGTATTTGGAAATTCATTAGGTGCTGGAATCTATTCTTATAGACTTGGAACTCATAATCTTTAATACCACTCTCAAGTGAGATCAGCCTATCAGAAAATTCCTCCTCAAATGAACCAACTAAAAAGTCCTGGCTCATGGAGTAACCATTCCATTCTATATTGAGAGAATAAATCCCTTTAGTATTAATACTCCCCAATGAGGTTTTATCTGATGAAACATGAACTGTATCCTTCAGAATCACATTGTCATATTCATCTACATACTCATAGTACAAATGAGTGGACTCAACTATAGCCTCAGTATTAAGAATGGGGCCGGAATTCAATTCTACAATTGGATTGATAAGTATGTTGTACTTATTTTCTCTATAAAATATTCGTTCTGCGTGTTGTGGTGAAAAAAGATCGCAGAGAAGCTTCCACCTGAATATCTTTACCTCGCTACTGTCACTTCGAAACAACCGCAACGGGTTAGCCTTAAGAACGAGTAAATTTTCCCCCTTATTTAATGTAATGGGAACGTATTCTTCATATTTTCTTTTCGATGACACCTTTCTCTGCAGCTTAACAACCTTTCTATTATTTAACCACACTTCACCTGTATTATAAATACTGGTTCCCAATACGAGCTTTTGCTTAATGTCACTATGTAGAATGCATGCAGCATAAGCACTACTAATACCAGCAATACCTTTAATGTCATATTCTTTGACGAAATCAAGCGTGTGATCTTCGGGACTAATGGTCTTTACAGCGAATTGCTCGGCAATTTGATTCTCAACAAAGTTTGATGCGCTATCTAGTTCCTTCCAATCTTCTATACTTAAGTGCTCGTTGTCATTGAGAGCTTGGATATCATTGATGTCAATATAGTCTTTCCCGCTGATTTGTATGGTGTCGTACTTAAAAGGCCCCACAACCTTCCAATGGTTAAGTTCGATTTCTTTAAATGACTCTCCTACGTAGTGAATAGGCAATCCAGGCGTATCTTTTTTCGCGCAAGAAAACAACAAAACATAAGCCCAAACCAATGCAATAACCTTGAATATGAGATTCTCTTTCATTTAATATTTACGTTTAACCACCTTTCTAAGGACGCCAAATAAACAAATTTTAATGACCCATGAAAAAAGCCCAGTCTATGAAGACCGGGCCCCGTTCCTTAGAAAGCGTATGAATTGAATAAATCAAATTCACTCGCATCAGTCGAAGTTATAGGATTATCTTTTCCAACCCCAGTATTCTTCAGCCTGAGCAGCCTTCATGAATTCCAAACTTTCAAGAGAGATAGTCTCACTATCACTAGCTTCAGTTTTAACTGAAACGTTAAGGCTAGCCAAAGCCGCAGCTGCCAAAACAACAGCAGCAAAAAGTACTTTTTTCATCTGAGTATATATTTGGTTTAACGAGAAAATGATGAAACCCTACTTGAGCCTCATTTTAAATATTCAATGTAATAAGATTTTATATTTATAACCAAACACACTTAGATTACTTTCATATAAATCATTCCTATTTGGAACTTCCTGGTAATTACAACTTGATTACCCATTAAAAAATCAACTCCAGGACTTCTGGTTTTTTAAGTATGTCTTTAAACCTAAAACGTATAACTATCCACTTGAAGCAATACTACTCTTCAATGAAAACAAACGATACCGACAATTTGTCTTTGAGCAATAAAACCGATAACTCTTGAATCCATCGAATGATCTCGATTGTCACCTAAAACAAAGAAATAGTCCTCATTAAAGACATGAGTATCGAGAATTCTATCATTAACCCAAACCCTATCATCTACAAGTCTCACGCTATCTTTCAATTCACTAGCTATGGTATACCAGTATAGATGAGAATTATAACTATCCAAATGAACCTGCATACCTTTAAAGGGAGCTACGATAGGACCATAGTTATTCAAAGTCCAATCTGTTTTATGGCTCCAAGGAAACACCCTTTTACCTTCTGGTAGTCGAAAAGGATCGTAGGAAATAGAGTCAATCAGACCAGAAGATTTCAACCTCTCTAATTCAGATCTAGACAATTCCAGTACAACACTATTTATTTCTTGGTTCAGCACATGAGCATTATCTGACAGAGCACTTAAAATACCTTTCGTATCCGCGCTAAAGATCATCACCGAAATTCTTTCCGATAGTAGTGGTTTTTTATCTATGCCATTGATGTTGGCAAGTCCATCTAGAATTTGCAATGTGTCTCCGGGTGTTGCCATACACCTCTTAATTACATCGACTTCATTCCCCTGATCATCGTATATGTGAAACATTATTATGTCTCCCATTCTGACTGTACCGTATCCACTTAGCCTTTTTATTGGAGCAGACTCATTTGAAAATGAAAACCAATTTAAAATTGGAACATCATTTACATCGGGCAGCAAAGGGCCTAACCTCAATTTGTTAATTAGTATTTTATCCCCAACACGAAGCGTATCTCGCATAGAATCACTCGAGACATAATACAATTCAAAACAGAATAATCGAAGAGTTAACGTGAACCAAAAAACCCAAAAAAATAGGCAAAGGTATTTGAGAAAAGAGCTCTTAAGTCTGACAACAATATAAAGTGAAACACTAAAGACTAAAACTCCGAATATTAACCAGCCCATTGAACTTAAAAAATTGATAGAACTTGAAGAGAACTCATCTTCTATGCCAAAAACTCATCTTTAAAATAACGAAAACAGAGGCTTCTAAACGCCTATGTGGTCATCAGTCCTCTCTTTTCGAACTTGTGTCTTTCTTGCGTACCATCTCCAATACTTTTTCTTTTATCTCAGTGGCAGCTCTTGAAGGAACCTTTGCTTTCATATGCAAGATTTCATCAGCCACTCGCAGAAAGGCCAGCTTATCGTGATTAAAATACAGCTTTGCAAGCAAGTATTTCGGATAGAGCCTGAAGGGTACCATTTGATCTGCTAGCAGATACTTTTCCTCTGCCTTTTCTATCTCTCCCATATCTTTATAGACGTCACCAAGACAGATCTGAACAATTGTGCTATTATGCATTTTTTCGGCTGAAAATAGTATTTCCAATGCCTTTTCGTTTTTTCTGGCAATGGTTAGTGTTTTACCATACTGCGTAAGAAAAGGTGCATCAGTTCTATGGTGTTTCAAGGCCATCTCATAATAGCCAAGGCTCTCTTCCAGCTCTTTTTTATAAAAGTGTGAATCCGCCTTGAGCCATATCTGTTTCGAGCGATAGAGTTCGTTTAATTCTATCCATACAATTATTGAAATTGAAACCAATGAAAGGCCCAAAACTATTCTTCCCGCACGTGACGAATTCAACGAGACTAAGGCAGGCCCCGCTGTCGAAATTATTGCTAGACAAACCATGAAAAATAGTTTTATCAAAAAAACATCTGACGGATAACTGAATAGAGCGAATGTAGAAATCGACACCATGACCGTAAGCGCAATCAAGTGAACTGCTTTGATTCTGCCTATCACAACACTTTTGACGATCACGGCGAAACCTATCAATAGTAGAGATAGGCCTAACATTCCATAGGATACAACCAGCAGCAGGAATTCATTATACGGGTGGCTAATATTGTCTGCATAACTGACTAGATTACTCTCGGGGTTCTTCTCAAAAAAATTGGCCTGGTATTCCATATAATCAGCTAAAAATGCACCTGAACCATGCCCCTGTATTGGTTTTTCCTGAATCATCTCAAATGATGTCACCCAAATCAGCCATCGACCATTAGCAGAACTCTCCTTGTACTTATATAACCAAATTAGAAAAGGTATCGCAAGGGCCATTAAAATAACTACTGATGCCAAAACCTTTGTTCTTTCAACAGATCTCACCAAATAACCATATTTGCAAAGAGACAGTGCCAACAATCCGGCTAGTATGGCAAGCCAAGATGATCTTGATTCTGTTAATGGCAAAACATAGCTAACAACTACTATATTCAGTGCTGGTAAGTAAACCAGAAAGACTTTGCGAAGCTTCTCATCTGGAAAATGAATTTTATTCCTATACACATAAAGACCTATTGATACGATGCATCCGATACATAGAAAGCCTGCGTATGGGGCAGGATTGAAAAAATGCCCCGTCACCGAGAATATTTTTTGAGAACTCTGACTGTATCCTAAATGCTGAGTTATACCGTATAGCCCTTCAAGAGTAGTTGCTATTGCAATAGCGATTAATGGCCATGCCAAGTTAAAATCTCTGATACTTCTAGTAATTAAGTAAATCAGTAAGACTCCAAAACTGGATACTATTATTTCAAATGAAATTGAGCTACCAATTATCAGATAATCATAAATAGTTATAAAAAGCAGGGTGCCAAGAACCATCAGGTCCATTATTCGGAACTTAATGGCTGTCTGTCCCATTAATAAAAACCAAAGACCCCAAAAACCGAAAAGAAAACAGCCCCAGTTCATGAAAAAAAACAATTTACCATCCTCAGTGCCATCGGGTATTGCCTGATCAGTCTGAAATGGAGTGATGATCAGTATCACAATTACATATCCAATTAATACAAATTCCGCCGACTTATGGCGGTTCGAGAGGGTAGTCAGAAGCCTATTTCCGAGATTCATGTCGCGACCTGTCAATGAATAATAACGAACTTTATCCTACTTAGCTGAACTTTAAGTTTTTAAATTGGGTATTTTGTCCAATCATAGATAACTTTCACTAGTATTTACTTCTGAATTCTGCTATTTCAGCGGTGACATTCTTTCTGGGAAATTCAGGAAGTGTTGAGCTATCCACGTCCAGATTCAGAAATGTTAGGATTTTTTCCCAAGGATCCGACTCATCTGACAAGTTTAAAATCAACAAGTCTTGAGACCGATGCTCAAAGTATTCTTTCACTTCCTCGTCAAATCTTAAGTAAAACTCCTTCCAGGTATCTCTTTCAAATTTCAATGCCTTGTAAAAGAAAATATCCTGTAAAGTCATTTTATGTCCAAAATGCTTTTGACATGATTCCAGCCAGCTATTCATATCTCTTACTGTGTATATGAATTTAGAATTTGGATAGGACTTGTCTAAATACTTAAATAATTGTGATACTAAAATGTCATTGCAAAACTGGGCAGATTCAAGATCATAAGGATTTTTGGGATTATGTTTTACTTTAAAACCGATCTGACGCATGGCAACAGCCAAACTCGTAGTTCCAGTTTTTGATAACCCAATACCGAAAATTTTCATTTAACCATTCTTAATACTTCAGTATAAATCTTACGAACCTGAAATGTGCATAAAACTACTAATATAATCGACGAAACAATCCATCCTGTCGAAATTGATATCCAGATACCTGACTCTTGATAAATAGTGCTCAGATGATAGGCTAAAGGTAATCTTACCAACCACAATGCCACAATTGTCACGATCAGAGGCACGTAAACTTTTGAATAGGCTTTTAAAACGAAATCTGAAAGGAACATAACTGTGTATAGACAATAAAATGCTCCTACTATAGAATAGTAATGATCAATTATTGGAACAACGTCTAGAATAGATTTATCAAAGAAAAATTCAATCACCTCATATGAATGATTCACTAATAATAAAGACATCAGTATAGTAGGGATCAAAGAAGCAAGTAAAGAAAAGTATATTGCGGTTACAATCCTTTTGGAGGCACTTTGAGTTGGTTTGTTATGCCCTATAAATATGAACAGAGCTTGACCGAAAGCCATAGAAGGTAGCATAACGAATAACTCTATTTTATTCACGGTAGCGAAAGCCGCGATGACTTCTGTGCTAAATTGATTCAATACAGCATGTAATGCCGCTGATGCTGAGATGACCACAACATTTTGAATACTTATCGGAATACCTACCTTAAGTCCTTCAACAAAAAACTTTTGATAAAAGATGGTTATACCTCTGGCAACTAGTTTAGTAATGTTTTTTTTTCGATAACTGAATAACGCTAGAGAAAACACCAGGCTTTGACTGATGACAGAGGCATAAACCGCACCCTCCAAACCAGTTTTAAGAACGTATAGAAAATAAATATCCAAAAGCACATTAAGTATGCCCGAAAAAATGTTGATTAGAATAGCATCTCTTACCCTGCCATAACTTTGGATAATAAAGCCAAAGGACCCGAAAAAAAAGGGAACTACCGAAAGAGAAGCGTAAGTCATCAAATATGAATTAGCAGCGTCCAGTAGCTCCTGCGGGCAGTTCAACCAACTCAGTAGTATGTGATCGAAAAATATACTGGATGCAAAAAAAAGACCATATAGACCAATAACTACATGAATAACAGAAACTATTACTGCAGAAGAGTTTCGTGGCTGCCCGGAGCCGATGTATGAGTTAAGGTGCGAGGTGTAGCCCAATACGAGACCATTCAGGAGTACCGTAATAATTATAATGAAGGGAAACGATACACCAAGAACTGCCATGGCAGATGAGCCTAATATATTACCTACAACCACATAATCTGATATCTGGAAAACGTATTGGGAAAAAAGGTTAATAGCTATTTGAGTAGCCAGTAGAAGAACAGCTTTCTTAGCGCCCGATTCAATTAAGTAATTCATTCACCGATCAAATGAACGCCGAATTTGAATGATTGATTAAGGTGAAAGTCTGCTTACCAATCAGATCTTCATCATCGCCATTTTCTCCAGTAGATTCTATCCGATTTTTCACCTCAGCACTGTCGAGGAAAGTCCCATACTGACAAAGTAGTACATTTGATCTGTTCGAAACCTCTTCAACTTTGTCCAGAAGAAGTGCTACTGTCAAATCTGTATCGACGCAGAGATACTTTACAAATTTCTTGTTGTTCAAATATTTACTCTTTTTGGTAAAGCTTTCCACAATGATCAATTCATATGCCGAAAATTTTTGTTCAACATCCAAAATGAAATCGTCCACCCAACTGGCATTGTATTCCATACCTTGGTCTATGGGAAGTACAATGGAATAGTTTGACAAATCGTAGTTTCTACTTTTTTTCGCTTCCAGACTATACAGTGATTCGGTATTCCTACTGTCAATATATGTGTCTTGCGAATAAACAAGGTTTTTGAAATTTTTTAAAGCATAAGACCTCAAGGAGTCATCATCCATCAAATTTACCCTTTGCCATTCTTGCTCATTTGATCTATAGTAGTTGTTATAGATACTGTCAAACGAACGTTCATGCTCTAAATGATATAGATTGAAGTCCTCCATTTTTCTACCACGAAAACCTAATTTCTTTAGTCTGTAGACGAAATCCATATCCTCAAATCCGTACGAAACATAATTGGTATTCCAACCTCCAGATAGTGCAAAAGATTCTTTTGTGTAGAGAATACATCCACCGGTATTGTCATACTTACTGCTACCGTACAGGACTTCGAAGGACCCTTTATCGTAATCTGGATAGGATTCAAGATCATGATTCTTACCAATGAACACTAGTTGATTTATAAACCGACTTAGATCTTCTTGATTGTCATGCATAAAAGACTTTTTCAACTGCGTCATGATGCCATTATGTGGCATAATAAAATCAAATTGATCGTGTCTTAACAAATTGAGTGACATATTCAGACAAACCGGATGAACCACCACATCACAGTCACACATCATAATAAGAGGTCTGGTGGTCAAGTTAGAAGCCAAATTGAGATTTCTAGTTTTGTAATGCACTTCATCAGATTGGATAAATACATGTCTGATAAAGTCTTGATCCAATAAATGATCAGGCAGTAGCGACTCTTCACCCTGCTCAACTATAATTACCTCATAGCCAAAGCAGTGAAACTCTAATAGCTTCAAAACAAGCTCCAAATTGAAAAGTCGATCATTAGAGTCAATCTTAATAGAGAAGTGAATACTAAGATCTGAGCAATCAATTCTATCAGAGGAAAGAGTCCTCCAAGCTGATAAATGATTCAAAAAAGACTTCACTTTTGATTCATACAGCTGCACTTTTTTCTTGTAGGGTTTCCAATCTGCAAAATGCACCACTCTGATGTCATCAAGGTTGGTTCTATCTTTCAATAAGTAATGATAAAAGAAGTGCTCACCCTGATAGAATTGTAGCTGAAAATTGTATTTTAAATCCTTGGAAAAAGTTATTTCATTAATATGACACCATAGTGAGATGATGCTTTGATCTGCGAACATCAGAAACTCATCGTACCTCAACATTATGCTCAAGATCAACTCAAATTGTTCTGTTGTTCTATATTTCTTCGGAATCAAAAAAACACCAGCATTCGCCATATCATCTTTGTCCTTCGGGTGTCTCAGGTTGTCTTCTGAAAGAAGCCTTTTCAGTTTAGGATGATTCGCTTTCTGGGGTTTAAATAGTCGAAATTGCGGAGCGTTTGTACTATCAGTAACAATGAAAAAGTCATTTGACTGAAAGAGTTCTGTAAGCTCTCCTTGAATCATGGTATCGGTATCCAGGTACAGAACGCTGTCATAGTCATCCAGCAACTCTGACCATAAGAGGAGTTTATAGAATACCACATTATTCTTTAAAAAGCCTTGGTTAGATATACTTTCAATTGAAGTTAACTTGGTCTTCACACCTTTTATTAACACTCGATCTTTGGGATCAAATAATGCATCTAGTCGTTTTCTATCATCTCCAGCAAAGAGAATGACTACGTCAGGATGATCAGGCATGTATTCTTTTAAACTCTTGAGAGAAGACATCAAAAACTCATGATTGTGATCATCAACGAGATAGCATACAGCATTTTTCATATTGATTTCTCTATTGGAATTGAAGTTGAATAGGGATGAAATTCTATTTAGCTGTTTAGAATGAGTCTATTCTTTAGGGTCCTGATCATATTAGCAAGTCCTTTTAAAATGACAACGTGATCATACCACCTCGAATGTAAATCACTTTTACTAAACCTCTGTATTCCACATACTGGATTAACTAAATAAGTTCGCACATCGTCATTTTGGAATCGAAAGAGATTGACCATACCATCATTATATATCTTTCCTCCATTTGGATGATTTCTTGGTCGTTCTTTCATCTCAGACATCGTTTGGTACAAACGTTTCATTACTGTACTATTGATCGCATAGAAATGTGTTGCTATAATTTGTTCTTTATAGGGTACCAGGAGTTCAGAAGTATTCAATTCATTATTGATAAAATATCCCAAATACGCTAAATCATATTGAACGTTAGCCAGAGCATCAATAACCTTCTCTTCATTTCGTAAAAAGAAATCAGTAAAATGTAAATCATCTTCTAATATCAAGACATTTCTTAAATCCAGGTCTATGGCTTTTTTGATTATCGTGTAGTGACTAAGAAAACATCCGTACACTGATGCACTCGGGAATCCATTGCTAGTTTGAGGCTTGGTCGCTGTATAAAATTCAATTTTTCCTTGAAAGTCTTCTTCCGAAGAAGATATTTTTCTTAGCTCTCTAGTTATTAATCTCCTTCTATCCGGACGAATATCCAGATTGATAACAAAGATTTTGTCGAATTGATCAACTAGTTTCATATGCTTAGATTTCTACTCCCTTCAGAATTGGATGGAATATTACTAAGTAAAATTGTATTAACTAATCTGGTATTTACATTTTCAACTCTCCGACTGCCTCAAACTTACCAAACACATTCTCACTGTGCGGCGCATCAACTAATTCGGCTGTAAAATCTTGACCTGCCCAATGTTCGTAGTATTTGCGTAAGGAGCTCATTGGTAGAATGCAGCTGGCAAGCGGTATAAAAAGATTCAGTCTATTAGTGAAGTATGCACGCAGTAGGTAAATTCATGCTCATACTTTACCGGTAATGATTACTTTTTCAAAAATCGCCGTTGTAAGGAAATCAGTCCTGAGTTAGAAAATAGAGATATTTTCAGTAAATAAGAACTCCTCTCCTTCCTAAAGATCATTCATGGTAGTGTTTATTTAGTTGCTTTCTGACAAAGAATCATTGTGTTGCCTTCCAGTTCAGTGTTCAAGTCAACTAATCTAGCTTTTCCTTCAGATTCACGATGTTCAATTTCTTCAAGAGTGTATCCGTATTTCAATAACAACTTTAGTACTTCCTTATAATCCGTATGAAAGTTAGTCTGTAGATTATTCACATGAATCTCTATAAGAAGAGTAGGGCTGGAATTGGCTAAAGTGTTTTTCATTCCCTCTAAAGCCATTCCCTCTGCTCCTTCTATATCAATCTTGATGAAATCTGGTGTAAAATTATTTTGGGTAAGGAAATCGTCAATAATTTTTGTTTCAACTTCTATGTAATCATCCGATGAAGTTGAGTTTATTACCAATTCTGGGTTTGGATTTTCATTTTTAGGAATCTTCACTGTTCCTCCAGAATTAGCGACAGCACAATTATTGATTTCAACATTATCAAGGTTGTTGATAGTCAAGTTTTTTTTAATAAAATTGATACAATTTGGATCAACTTCGAAGACATGTACTTTTCCGTTAATCGCTAATTTTCCAGCAATACAAGAGAAGTATCCTAAATGTCCCCCAATATCTAGAACTTGACTGTTATTTTTTATATGATCAATAAAAACATCAGTTGCCATAGGTTCATGAATTTTCCCATTATCATATCTAGGATAAAACCAACCTTTAGCATATAGATTTGAAACATCGTAGGAAAGACTCAAATTTCGATATTTTAAATGCCATATTTTGATGTTTTTATATTTCTGTAGTTGTTTCTGTTTTTTGGTTAATCTAAGTTCTTCTGAAAGATTCTTTGCTACATTTGATAATCCAACTAGCTCAAGGAATCCTTTGATAATATTTTTCATCTGATTTTAAATTGCTACTATCCAAGGCCTAAACTTTGTCGTGTAGCCTTTAGTATCTAACTTTTTATGAGATTTTAATCTTGAGTCCAAATTAGTAGTAAAACCTACATAGGTTTATCAATTTCCTCGAATACAACACGTAAACTGTGAACATAAACCTCGTAAATAGAAAAAGGCTAGCAATTGCTAGCCTTTCTAGTAGCGGGAGGAGGACTCGAACCTCCGACCTTCGGGTTATGAGCCCGACGAGCTACCAACTGCTCCATCCCGCGATATGAGTTTGCAAAAGTAATACAGCCTGTAAAACTTTCAAGGGTCAGTCTCAAAAAAAAATTCCAGAAAGCCTTTAATTCTCACCCATCTTACGATCCTGGAAATTGCACTATCTTTGGAACAATAGTGAGTATTTAGTTAAAAGCTGGTACTTAACAAGGTAAGGGGAGAACTTTCGGGTTCTCCCTTTTTAATCAAAAACAATTTTTAGTAACTGACAGTCACCCACTCACCCTAAAAGTATTTACTGATGTCCACGCCCTTTAAGTCTGGTTTTGTATCTATTCTCGGCAAACCAAATGTGGGTAAATCGACATTAATGAACGCACTAACAGGTGAACGCCTGTCCATCATCACCTCTAAAGCTCAAACCACACGCCACAGGATATTTGGCATCCTGACAGGTTCAGATTTCCAGGTAGTCTACAGTGATACTCCTGGTGTCATCGATCCTCAATACAAGCTCCAGGAAAGCATGATGAAGTTTGTGAAGTCCTCGCTGGAGGATGCTGATGTTATTCTCTACGTTGTAGAATTAGGCGAAAAGTTTGAACACAATCCAGTAATCGATATTTTGGTTGCTACGGATATTCCGGTCTTCCTGGTGATCAATAAGATAGACCAGGCCAAAGGCAGCCAGTTGCACGACAAAGTCGAATACTGGAAAGAAAAACTACCTACTATCCCATCGATGCAGGTATCAGCTTTAGAAAAACTCAACCTGGAAGAACTCTTTAGCGCCATCAAGAATAAACTTCCTGAGCACCCACCCTTCTTCCCTGAAGATACCTTGACAGATAAGCCCGAACGATTCTTTGCTGCGGAAAACATCCGTGAAAAGATCTTTCTTAACTACAAGAAAGAGGTGCCTTACAGCACAGAAGTAGAGATTGAGGAATTTCATGAGGAAGAAGCAATCATCAGAATGCGTGCTGTCATTTACGTCGAACGTGATAGTCAAAAAGGAATTATCATAGGAAAGAAAGGAGAAAGCCTAAAGAAAGTGGGTATACAGGCCAGAGCGGATTTAGAGCAATTCTTCGGGAAACAGGTTTACCTGGAAACATACGTCAAAGTGGAAAAGGACTGGAGAAAAAAGGAGAAAAACCTGAAACGCTTCGGCTATCTGAATTGAAATGATGACTTTTGCTGGTCAATTCCATTCCGCAACTCAACCGTAGTAAGCATTGGCAAATATATTGGCAATCGTTGGTCGGCCAAACGTAGGCAAATCGACGTTATTTAATAGACTGATTGAGCATAAGCAAGCAATCATGGACAATGAGCCCGGGATCACAAGAGACCGGTCCTATGGCTATGGTGAGTGGAATGGTAAGCACTTCACTGTGATTGACACAGGCGGGTATGTAGAAGGCAGTGAAGACATTTTTGAAGAAGCCATTCGTCGGCAGGTTAAGGAAGCCTTGCAAGAAGCCAATGCCATCCTATTCATGGTTGATTGTGAGATAGGGCTTCATGGCTTGGATCAGGATTTTGCCAATGTGCTGAGAGAGATTGACAAGCCCACCTTCCTAGTCGCAAACAAAGCTGACAACCATGAGCGGTCTATGGCTATGCATGAGTTTCATGCGCTAGGGATTGCAGATGAGATATTCCCGGTGTCCTCCATAAGTGGTTCTGGTACTGGTGAGCTTTTGGATGAAGTAGTTAAGGTGTTTGAAGAGGATATCGATGAAGAAGAAAGTGACCTTCCTCGCATCGCTATTTTAGGTAGACCCAATGTGGGCAAATCATCATTTCTCAACGCACTTCTTGGTGAGGAGCGTAGTATTGTAACGAATATTGCCGGTACCACCAGAGACGCTATCAATAGTCGTTACCAGCTTTTTGGTAAGGACTTTTTATTGACAGATACGGCAGGGATACGAAAGAAAGCCAAAGTCAAGGAGGATGTCGAATTTTACTCTGTATTGAGGGCAATCCAGGCGCTACAAGATAGCGACGTGTGTATCATTATTATCGACGCAGAAAGAGGGTTGGAATCACAAGACCTGAGCATCATCAATCTGGCTCATAAGTATAAGAAGGGCACCATTATCATGTTCAACAAATGGGATCTGGTCCAGAAAGACACCAAAACCGCCGATCAGATCAAAACCAGCATCAAAGAAAAACTCGGACCCTTACAATACATCCCTGTCATCTTCACAAGCGTATTGCAAAAACAACGCATCTTCCAGACGATAGAGCTTGGACTGAAAGTATATGAGAACCGATCCAGGAAGATTTCTACTTCCAAATTGAACGAAACGATGTTAGCTGAAATCGAACGCTACCCCCCTCCTGCTGTGAGAGGTAAGTACATTAAGATCAAATACATCACCCAGTTACCAACCCAAACTCCGACTTTTGCCTTTTTCTGCAATCATCCTAAAGATATCAAAGAGTCTTATGAAAGATTTTTGACTAATAAGCTCAGGTCTCATTTTGATTTTGAGGGTGTGCCGGTAAAGTTGGTCTTTAGGAAAAAGTAAATTGAATTTGAATCGTATTGGACCAGCCGAAGTATTCAAGAAGTTTGTACCATCAGCGTCGATTGAGTACTGCCTCTCGGTTTATAATCATTTTGGTTTTGAATTCAAGATCAAAAGGGGTCGTCAGACAAAACTAGGTGATTTCAGGCACGATTCGAAAACCGGAAAAAGTACCATTAGTATCAACAACGACCTCAATCCTTACAGTTTTCTTATCACCTACTTACATGAGGTCGCCCATCTGGTTACTTTCAACGAGCATAAATGGAAAGTACAACCTCATGGCGTCGAGTGGAAAGCTAATTTTAAGCGCGTACTGCAACCGGTACTCAATACGGACACCTTCCCTGCTCCTGTTTTAAATGCTTTGCATGCTCACCTCAAAAACCCCAAAGCCTCTAGTTGTTCAGACCCCACCCTCTATAGCATCCTCAAGCAATATGATCAACCCTCTGATAATATACTGCTCAAGAATCTGAATGTAGGAGACAGCTTTGAGTTCAATAGCAGGAAGTTTAAGAAACTGGAGAAAAAACGCACACGATCAGTTTGCCTGGAAATGTCTACAGGGCGGCGATATTTGATCTCGGAAATTGCAGCTGTAGAAAAATTGGAATGACTAATTCAATCGTCTCATAATCAACTGATTAATCAAGGCATAAAATCGCTTAGGAGTTAGAGCTCGCCAGTTAGGAATATCAAGGCTCCCTCCAAGATTAAGATACATATCGATATTATAGTTTTTCATTTCCTCCACGACAAAATCGCGAAAGTTGACACCAGCAATCCAGCCTTCCTCTACCTCCTCAAACCATTCTTCATAGTAGCAGTCATCACTACCGTGGAAGTTCATCACATTCTCACCTATAAGAACAAATTGGTTGATTTGTTCTGTCAAAAAATGCTCAACAATGTTACGTTTGAAATGCATGATGTCATTATGAAGGGTATCATTCCATTCCCCGATGAGTTCAATGATAACATACCCGGCCTGATAGTCAACATAGAGCACTTTAATATACAAGGTTTCAGATCCCATATAGTCCCAAGCGGGATCGATGTAATAACCATAAATGGTCTCTGAGTACAGGTCATAGTTGTATTCCTTCCCAAAATAGGGTGAGCGATCATCAAAGCTGGAGTCGTAATACTGTAACCAGGAATAGTACGGCTGGATCTTATGCATTTATATAAAAGTCTAATATGGAATTTTAGATCAAAACAAGCACTCAAGCTACCAACAGCATTTTTTGCTCAATTGTCTCATGCCTTCTTACAACCAAAACTAAAACTTAAGGTCAAAGTTCATCAACCAATTTCAGAGCCAGATAGGTTTTATTACAAATTTTTTCTAGCGGCCAACACAAAAAAAGGGGCCCAAAAGGCCCCTCTGTGTATCAAAATCTGATAAACTATCCTAGTTAAAGATGTATCGCACTCCAAACTGCATTCTCCAGATGGATTGGTCGTTATCGACGGTCCAGGCGTTTTCCTGATCGCTATATTGATAAACTGCTTTACCCGTCGCGGCGTCAACTCTCCTAAAACGAAGTAAATTGTAGCTATCAAATCTGACATCGTTGAACCTGCCCCAGTCCTTGTTCAAGAAGTTACCAACGTTTTCGATATCCAAAGTCAATTGAATTCTATTTGGCTTATTACCAAAGTTAGTTTTAAACTCTTGCATCAATCTTAAATCAAACAAGTGGGTCCAAGGAGTTCTAGCGCCGTTTCTTTCTGCGATCTTTCCTCGATTTTCACTTAGATAATCATCTCTTTCTATAAAGGCATCCAACTCCTCCCAGATCTGGGCCTCTGTCCTGGTATCACTTGAACCACTAGATTCCAAAATAATCTCACTAGCATCTCTAGGAATGTACACCTGATCATTTCCAAATGCTCCATCTCCATTTAGATCACCGTTAACCATGTAAGAAAATGGCGCTCCCGACTGACCACTATAGAATAGACCAATGGAGGTGGAAGTAAAGTCTAGCCACTCATGCGTGTAGTTGATATTACCCATCAACCTATGACGCAAATCCCAAACTGACCAGCTGACATTTGCATTGTTTGAAAACCCAGGTGTGGGATTGAACTCCCATCCCGAAAGCGCCGTAGTATGTGTTCCGCCGTTAACATCTCTGGATACTCCGTAAGTGTATGCAAAAGAGGAGTTGAGGTTATTATTCCAGTTTTTCTGCACTTGGCCTGTGAGACTAAACTGATAACCTTTTTGCGTGTTAGTGATTAGCAACACGTTGTCAAAATTACCGTTTTCAAGATCACTTGAGTGAGTAGGACGATTATCCTCAAAGGCAAGATTGCCATCAGGATCGGTCAGGTTGATATTTTGGTACTGGATCTCGTTAACAGCCTTAGAGAACAAGGCCTCAAACGTTCCGTAAAAACCAGATGGAAGTTTAGTATCCACCGCCAAGTTAGCTCGGAACACCTGAGGGAATTTGAAATCCTCATCCATGACATTGATCTCTGATGCACCGGCATCTCCTGAAATCAATGTTTGTATGGCGCTAGTCACTGCAGGATCATCCACGTCTACATTGAGTTGATTGGCAAAATAGTATTCCAGGGTTCTGTTACCATCTGGTGCAAGTGGTACTGATCCACTAGATCCTCTGATACTCAACAACCCAAGGCTGGCTCCTGAGTTAGTGTAGTTGTTGGCCACCCACACAAAAGGAATACGACCCGTGAAGATACCCGCACCACCTCTCAGCTGTAGGGATTGGTCACCTTTGACATCATAGTTGAATCCAACACGGGGAGACCAGAGAATGTTGCCGCTAGGCAAATCTCTTGTATCCAAGCCGAAGGCATTATCAAAGGACTGGTTGTAATTTGGCTCATCTAAGAAGAATGGCATGTCAGCCCTCAATCCTATTGTAAGCTTTAAGCCTGGAGCAGCTTCCCACTCATCCTGTACATAAAGCGCACTTTGCAAGAAGCTCAATTCTACGGCCTGAAACCTGTCATTGAAGTAATCCAATGAATAAGCTACTCTGAACCTACCATTGCTACCTATGGTGCTGTCATTCAAGAAGTTTTGTAAACCATCATACTCGTAATGACCATTGTAACGGTTAACAAATGAATTTCTTACCTTAAAGAACTCATTGTGAGTACCAATGGTAATGACGTGCTTGTTTTTGAAAATGGTAAAGTTGTT